>JALYHS010000281.1 GCA_030776385.1 Actinomycetota bacterium | reverse complement strand
CTCGGAGGCCATCGCGAGGTCGGTGGTCGTGAAGGTGGGTCCATCGGCGCGGCGGGACACAGACAGAGCGCCGATCGAGTGTCCGAACGCGGCAAGCGGGACCACAAAAGTAGGCCCCAGGCCCGGCTGCCAGCTGACGAACTCGCCGGCATCCTGCCCATCCACCAGAACGGGCTCTCCCGAGGCGAGGGCCCTGCCCGTCAACGAGCCCGCGGCCTCGTAGCGCCGACCGAGCATCAGTTCCGAATCGATTCCGCGAGCGGCGGCCACGTCGAGCATCCCTTGCGCGTCGGACGCGACGACGATGCACACCAGGTCGGCGTCCACCAGGGATGCGACATGGTCGACGACGACGGAGAGCGTGTCCCCGTCGCCGGAGAGCAGCGCCGCGCTGACATCTGCGAGCGCCGCGCTCCACTGCTCGCGACGGCGCGCCATGTCGAAGAGCCGCGCGTTCTCGATGGCGATCCCGGCCGTTGACGCCAGAACCATGACGAGTTCCTCGTCCTCCGCGCTGAAGGCGCCTGCACCGGGATCGGTGAGGTAGAGGTTGCCGTAGACCTCGCCGCGCACTCGGATCGGCACGCCCAGGAAGCCGTCCATCGCCGGATGATGCGCGGGAAAGCCGACCGACCGCGGGTCGACATGGAGGTCGTGGAGCCGGATCGGGGTCGCCGCATCGATGACGGCGCCGAGCAGACCCAAGCCGCGCGGCAGCTGACCGATCTCGGCGGCGTCCTGGGCGGAGAGTCCGACATGGATGAACTGTTCGAGTCTGCCGTCCGGACCGATGACGCCGAGCGCGCCGTAGCGGGCATCCACCAGCTCCAGCCCGGCCTCCACGATGCGCCGAAGGACCTCGCCGAGCTCCAGCCCCTCGACCACAAGCCGGTTGGCGGAGATGAGGCTCCGCAGACGGCCCTGGGTTGCAAGCACACGCTGGGCCTGCTCGACCAACTGTCCGATCGTGATCTCGAACTCGGCGCGCGCCGGATCCGGGAAGACGATCGGCTCGGAGCCCGTCACGATGCGGTCCTTCCACTCGGACGTCACGAGTGTAGTGCGCGGGTCGCGGCTACTCGCCGGGCAGGGCGCCGCGCTCAGCTCGGAGTGCGCCACGCGACGGGACGCCCACCCCAGATCGAGCTCCTCGAGGCCGCCGAGGTGAACCGCCGGCCGCTGACGGTCGCCGGGGTGATGCGCAGCAGGATCCGCTTCGCACCGGGATTCTGGGTGACGATCTCGTCGTGGGGGACGTGCGGCCACGGCTCGTCCGCGTCGACGACCTCGGCGCGTCCTGTCACCACGACGCTCCAGTGGCGGTCGCCCTCGCTGCCGTCGATCTCGAAGGAGACGTGCGCGTTGGCGGCGATGTCCCACACCTTCGAGCCCGGGTCGCTCCGGAAGAGCAGGGTCTCCCCGCGGGTGCGGTAGTTGACCGGCCAGATCCGCACGCCGTGGTCGGTCGCGGTCGCGAGTCGCCCCATCGTCTCGGTGGCCAGGAGATGCCAGCATTCCGTGTTGTCGAGGACTTCATCCTGGGGTCGATTCATAGCTCGACACTCCCCGGCGAACGAGGCGAGCGCCAGGGTCGAACGTCCCTCCGGAACCTTTAGAAGATCGACTGGATCCAGCCGAGTCGCAGCTGTGCGATGACGGCCACGACCAGATACGCCGAGACATCCGCCGTGACGAGCCACGGGGTGACGCGCCGACCTGTCGTCCGCAGACCGGGACCGAACACGCCCTCCCGTGCGTTCCGCGTCGTGAGCGCGAGGAACATCGGGATGACTACCGACCACGTCAGCAGGCAGTACGGGCACAGGGTGCCGAGCACGAAAATGCTCTGCGCCATCAGCCACACGACCAGCGCCATCGCGCCCGCGACGCCGAAATTGAAGGCGAGCCAGAACCAGCGCGAGAAGTGGGCACCGGCCAGGACGGCCACGCCGACGGCGATCGGCGCGACGAAACCGCCGAGCCCCATGAGCGGGTTCGGGAAGCCGAAGACCGACCCCTGCCAGGATTCGAGGTTGCGTTCGCACTGCACAAGCACGCTGAAGTTGCAGTCGAGAGGGCTCTGCGGATGCACGAGCAACTGCAGCTTGTCGACGGTGAGCCGGAACGCGGCGAACCAGCCGATGGCACCGGTGATGATGAGCAGCACGGCGAGGATCCGGCTCGCGCGCGGCCGCGGAGCACCGAGGAGGGGCGGGGCGCCGAGGAGGGACGGCACGCTGAGGGAGTCCGGCACGCTCTCCGCTATCTCCCCAGGAACTCGCTGAGGATCCCCGCCACCGCGACGAGTGCCACCACGATGGCCCCGACGATCACGATCGATCCAGCGTTCCACCGCCGCGGCGTCCCGCGGAACTGCCTCCCCGAGAGGGAGTCGGTGCTGATCGTCACGAAGTTGCTCTTGTCGCTGGGATGCGCGGCGCGCAGGGTCTCGATGCCTGACCGCTGGATCTCCTCGTCCGAGCTCAGCCGGCGAGCGACGCCGTGGACGACAACGCTCCAGAGCTGACGACCCGACCGCCCGTCGATCTCGAACGCGACCTGCGGACTCGCGGACAACTCCGCCAGTTTCGATCCGGGTGCGCTCCGAAAGAAGAGCTGGTCGTCGAACACGAGGTAGTTGAGGGGGAAGATGTCGACGGTCTCGTCCCGCCGGACGGCGAGCCGACCGAGTTCATGCGTGCGCAGCAGGTGCCGGCACCGCTCCACGTCGAGGTGCTCGATCTCCCACTGCGTCCCGGCGGTCATGGTGGGAGCATCCCCCGAGGCATGGGTACGACTCCAGTGCCGAACGTCCCGCGGGGATCCACGGGACCATCGGCACTCGCGGGCGCTCGGGATCTCGCGGACGCTGATCGAATGGAAACCATCGCAGTCGGACTCAGCGACCCGGCCAGCCAGAAGGCGATCGACTGGGTGATCGACCGCGCCAGGACGCGAAAGATCGAGGTCACGCTCGTCGCCGCGTACGACTGGTTCCTCACGCCACTCTCGGAGATCACCGAGTTGCTCCGGGCAGCGCGGGCACGGATCGCCGTGAAGTCCCCGCGCACCGTCGTCCACGTCGCCGCGGTCGAGGATGACGCGGTCGCCGCGCTCGTCGCCGCGAGCGAGGAGGTGGATCTGTTGGTCATCGGCGCGCATCTTCGCCAGCATCTCGCGTCGCTCGGCGAGGCTCCCGCCCTCCGGGTCGCCCGTCGCGCGCGCTCCGCCACCGTCATCGTTCCGGAGGAGTGGAAGCCGACCAGCCGCGGCGTGGTGATCGTCGGCTCCGACGATGACTCCAGCGACTCCGCCATCGCGTTCGCCGAACACGAGGCCGAGGACAGCGGCGCGCAACTCGAGGTGGTCCGCGCCTGGACCTCCCCGATGCCCGCGTACGATCCGCTGGTCTGGATCGTCGACACCGAAGGTGAACGACGGATCTCGAACCGCGAATCCCTCGACGCGGTGATCGATCGAGTCAAGACCGAACATCCGACCGCACGCGTTCGTGGGCTGCTTGCCGAGTGCTTGCCCGTCGCCGCCCTGCACGATCGAGGGGGACACGCCGATCTCGTCGTGATCGGCAGCCACCGCCGCGGACCGATCGCCACCTGGATCGTCGGATCGACAGCGCGCGAACTGCTCACCAATATGTTGACACCCCTGTGCATCGTGCCGAGGGCTCATCCGACACGATGAGGGTGGGGTGACCGCGTCGCTCGTCCGAGTTCGTGCGTCCCACCCGCGCCTCGTCCGCGTCGTTCGCCTCCTCCTCGCGGCAGCGGTGGTCGGTCTGGTGGTCTGGCTCGTGCTGGTGCCCGAGTTCGGAGCGGCACGGGATGACTTCGGGCGACTCGGTCGGCTGCCGCCCACCCTCGTCGCCCTGGCGGCGGTGCTCGAGGTCGCCTCGCTCCTGTCGTATTCGGTCATGACTTCCACGGTCCTCCGCACGCCCCGGCTGCCGTACCGACGGCTCCTCGCGATCGACCTGGCCGACCTCGCCGCGAATCACACCCTGCCAGGAGGGGGTGCCACCGCGGGAGCGATCCGCTACCGGCTCTTCCGTGGGGAGGGTGTCGCGGCGCCTCGGGCGCTCGGTGCGGCCACCATCGAGATCGGGGTGTCGAATGTCGCTCTCGGCCTGGTCTTCGCCACCGGAGCGATCTTCACGATTGGTGGTTCCCCGAGCGGAACCTTCGTGGTCGCCGGGGTGGTCGCGGTCGTCCTCATCGCTCTCGCCGGCGTGGCCGGTTGGGCGTTGGTGAGGCATCCGGATGCCAGCCGCCGAGTCGTCGGCCGGGTCTGCCGCCACATCCCGCTGCTGGGGTCGGAGCGCCCGGAGAGGTTCGTCGGCGAGCTCAGCGCGGCGTTGACGGATCTGATCAGCGACCGGCGCCGAGCAGTGCTCGCCGTCGCGGCTGCCTTGGCGAACTGGATCCTCGACGCCGCCGCGCTGTGGGTGATGCTCGCGGCATTCGGCCAGGTCACCGCGCCTGCCGTCGTGCTCACGGCATACGGGATCGGGACGATCCTCGCCCAGCTCCCACTCACCCCCGGCGGCCTCGGCATCGTCGAGGGCGCGACCACGATCGCGCTGGTCGGGCTCGGCGTCGGTCACGGTCCGGCACTGCTCGCCGTTCTCGGATGGCGAGTCCTGGAGTTCTGGCTTCCGACGCCGGTCGGCTGGCTCTGCTATCTGTACCTGCGAGCGCGAACTCTGCACGTCGCGGCCTAGCGCGTGGCGGCCTACGGCGTGGGGGTCGCCGACGGCGTGGGACTGGGCGTGGGCGAGGCGCTCGGATTCTTGGTGAAGGTGTCACCGGCGATCTGCTGCACGAACTGGGCGAACTCGTTCGGCTCGAATCCGGTCGTGTACTTGAACTGGCTGCCGTTGACGATGATCGTCGGGGTTGCGGAGACCGACTTGAGATCCGAGTTCGGGATCGGTCCGTTGAGGGCCCGGGTCGTCGCGCTCTGCACCCAGCTGCGGAATCGCCGCTCGTTGATGCACTTGCTCACCTGCGCCAGTTGGGTGACGCCCACCGTGCTCGCGCGGGAGATGATCTGCGCGTCGCTCAGCCCGGGCGAGCCCTCCGCCGGTTGATCGACGAACATCGCGTCGTTGAAGTCGAAGAACTTGTTGGGCGAGAACTCGGCGACGCAACCCGCGGCGTTCGCGGCGCGCAGGGAGTATTGGGTCCCCGCCGACTTGGTGGTGAGGATGGCGATCGGGTGGATCTCGACCGTCGCGGCGCCCGAGGTGATCCAGGCCTGCAACTGCGCACGGTTCTTACGTTCGAAGGTGCCGCAGTTCGGGCACAGATAGTCGACGTACAGCTTGATGTCGATGACCTCTGGTGCGTTCGTCTGCGAGGCGATCGGCTTCGAGTTCGCCGGGATCGCGGCGGTCGGCACCGCCTTGAACCCTTCGCGAATCTTGATCCCGTCGCTGAGCATGTTGACGGGCCCGCGCGAACTCGGGGTGACGAAGCCGAGGATGATCAGCGTGACCGCAACTAGCACGATCGCGATGCCCCCGGTGATCGAGCCACGCAGAATCCAGCGTCGACGCCGATCCTGCTTGCGGTGCAACTCGCGCAACTCGCGGGCACGTTCGCGAGCGCCTTCGCGCACCTCGCTCCTGCCGTGGGATGTCTCTTCGGGTGTCTCGGCGGGAGGAAGGCCGCTCATCGGGCCGTCACTCATTGTTCCTCGTTCTCGGGTGGGTCAAGCGGCGCAAAACTATCTCATCGCCCCCCACGAGGCGAATCGCGCACCTGTTCGCATGCTAGGCAGCGAGGCTGGGAGAGGACCGGATGCCGCGGAGCGACCCCGCGATCCGTTCTTTCCCGGTGCAGAACCCGAGTCGCGGTGTCATACTCGGAGGTGGCCATCGGAGTCCCCCCAATGGTCGCTTCCATTCACTAAGGATCGTCCGGCACGTACCTGCCGGTGAAGGAGTCAGTACAACCATGGCATCAGTCACTTTCGACAAGGCCACCCGCCTCTACCCCGGGTCGACCAAGCCCGCTGTCGACGCGATCGACCTCTCGGTCGCCGATGGCGAGTTCCTCGTGCTCGTCGGCCCCTCCGGCTGCGGTAAGTCGACCACCCTGCGCATGCTCGCCGGCCTCGAGGAGGTCAACAGCGGCCGCATCTTGATCGGGGATCGCGACGTCACCGACATGGCCCCGAAGGATCGCGACATCGCGATGGTCTTCCAGAACTACGCGCTCTACCCGCACATGACGGTCGCCGAGAACATGGGCTTCGCGCTGAAGATCGCCGGTGTCAATAAGGACGAGCGCGCCAGCCGCGTCCTCGAGGCCGCGAAGTTGCTCGACCTGGAGCCCTACCTCGGCCGCAAGCCGAAAGCGCTCTCCGGTGGTCAGCGTCAGCGCGTCGCCATGGGTCGTGCCATCGTGCGTCAGCCGCAGGTGTTCCTCATGGACGAGCCGCTGTCGAACCTCGACGCCAAGCTGCGCGTTCAGACTCGCACCCAGATCGCCTCGCTGCAGCGCCGACTCGGGGTCACCACGGTCTACGTCACCCACGACCAGACCGAGGCGCTCACCATGGGCGACCGGATCGCCGTGCTCAAGGACGGCGTGATGCAACAGGTCGGCACCCCGCGCGAGCTGTACGAAGCCCCGAAGAACGTGTTCGTCGCGGGCTTCATCGGCAGCCCCGCCATGAACCTGTTCACAGTTGACCTCACCGAGGGCGGCATCAAGTTCGGCTCCGCGATCGCGAAGGTCGACCGCGAGGTCATCCACGGCGCATCGGGCAGCAAGATCACCATCGGCATCCGTCCCGAGGACGTCAAGATCGCCACCTCGGGCGAGGGCCTGCAGGTCGAGGTCGACGTCGTCGAGGAGCTCGGCGCCGACGGCTACCTCTACGGTCACGCCGACGTCGACGGTCAGCGCGTCGACATCGTCGCCCGCGTCGATGGTCGCATCCACCCGAACGCCGGCGACAAGGTCGTCATCACCCCCGTCGAGCAGCACCTGCACGCGTTCGACGCCGAGTCGGGCGACCGCCTGTCCAAGGCCGTCACCACCGTCGGTGCCAG
>JALYHS010000280.1 GCA_030776385.1 Actinomycetota bacterium | reverse complement strand
CTGTGAAGGTCTCGACCAGGCTCATGTCGATATAGTTGCATAAACGTCCCTATATAGCGAGCAAGCTGGGTATCATCGGAGCGTGGGCACGGACTTCACCAGCGATCTCGCCCGAACCGTTCGTCAGTTCCGCGAGCAAGGCGGCCTGTCGGTGGCAGCGCTCGCCGCCGTGTCTGGCGTTTCCCGCACCATGATCTCGAAGATCGAACAGGCGGAAACCCAGCCAACGGCGGCGCTCCTCGGCCGACTGGCGGCGGCATTCGACGTCACCCTCTCGGAGTTGATCGAACACGCGGAGCGGAGCCCGTCACGGATCCGCCGAAGCTCCGACCAGCAATGGTGGTCCGATCCGGAGACCGGGTACCGTCGTCGCGCGGTGTCCCCGGCGATGAGCGCTCGTCTCGAGATCGTCGAGGTAGAACTTCCCGCCCAGACCGAAATCCCCACGATAGCCGCGAGCTACGCCGGGATCGATCAGCAGATCTGGGTTCACGGCGGGGTCCTGACTTTTCACGAGGGCGGCGAGGTGCACGTGCTCGAGGCCGGCGACTGCCTGCAGCTCGGACCGCCCCAGGACTGCCGATTCGTGAACGCCACTGCGAAGACCTGCCGCTACACGGTTGTGCTCAGCAAGCGCTTCGCCGATCGTCCTGCAGGTATCGCCCCGTGACCGGCGTTCGGGGCCTCGTCCTGCACCTGTGGCGAACGTATCCCGGCACCATCGGGCTCGCTGTTGTGGTCGTGGCAGTGAGCCTGGTCGGCCTGTTCAGCCCTGCGGTGGTGTCGACTTTCGACCGAGAGCCCACATTGATCCTGCACGGCCAATGGTGGCGGATTCTGACACAACTCCTGGTGCAACGTGAAGGATGGGTGCAGTTCGTTGTCAATGTCGCCGGGCTGGTGATTCTAGGCACTGCTGTTGAGCGAAGGACTGGCCGGGCAGCCCTTCTGCTGAGCTTCTTCGCCGCAGGCGTCGGAGCGGCGGTGTTGCTGGTCTTCCTTCAACCGCGACTTGTCGACGCGGGGACGTCGAACGCCGTCGCAGGCATCCTCGGGCTTCTCGCGGTCTTCTGGTCACGGGGCGACGGGCAATCGCCACTCGTCCCGTACCTCTACTCCGTCTTCTTCGTGAGTTACCTCGCGGCGATCGATATCGCACCACTCGGGATCACCATCGCCATCGCATGCGTCCTCACTGGCGTGCTCGCGAGCATCCGACTGATGTCCCGCTCCCGCGTCTCTGCTGTGCTGTTGGTCGTCACCGTCACGACAGCTGCGGCTGTCCTCTGCCTGCAACATGATGGACACGGATTCGGTCTGGCGATCGGGCTGGCCATCGGCACCGGCGTCACCGTCCACGCCCGCTACCGCCGGGCTGTCGCGACGGTCACCACGTGACGTGCCCCGTCCGAGACTTCGTCCCTAGTCGAAGTCGATGACCTGCCGAATGGCATCGCCCCTGGCAAGCGCATCCATCGCCTCGTTGACATCGTCAAGGGCGATGTGCGAGGTGACGAGACGCTCGACGGGGAGACGCCCCTGCCGCCAGAGGTCGACGAAGCGAGGGATGTCGCGGCTCGGCACGGCGGATCCCAGGTAACTGCCGATGATCGAGCGGCCCTGGGCGACCAGAGCGGTGGGCGAGAAGCTGACTCGGGCATCCGGTGCGGGCAGCCCGACCGTCACCGTGCGGCCGCCCGCGTCCGTGAATCCGATGGCGGCCTCGAGGGCGCGTGCGTTGCCCGCCGCCTCGATGACGGACGTGGCCAGGATCCCCTCAGCCGCGGCATCCGACGGGGTGTATGCCGCGACCGCACCAAGGTCGAGCGCGGCGTCGAGCTTGGTTCGCAGGGAGTCCACCGCGATGACACGCAGGTCATCCTGAGCGAGCGCGGTGATCAGGGCGGCCATGCCCACGCCGCCGAGACCGACGACGATCAGCGTCTCGCCCGGCTTCGGGCGGGCCGCGTTGACCACGGCCCCGCCTCCCGTGAGCACGGCACAGCCCAGCACCGCCGCGACGTCGGCGGGAACGTCGGCGTCGACGCGCACGAGGGAATGGGTCGAGACGACCGCGTGCGTGGCGAAGGCCGACACCCCGAGGTGATGATGAACGGGTTCGCCATCACGGGTCAGCCGACGGCCCCCTCCGATGAGCGTGCCGTCGCCGTTCGAAGCCGATCCGGGGATGCAGGGGCGGATGCCGTCGGTCGCGCACCCCGCGCACTGTCCGCAGCGCGGCATGAACGTCATCACGACCCGGTCGCCGAGCGCGAAGCCGTGCACCTCGGAGCCGAGCTGCACGATGATCCCCGCAGCCTCATGGCCCAGGAGCATCGGCACGGGCCGCACGCGATTGCCGTCGACCACCGACAGGTCGGAATGGCAGATGCCCGCAGCCTCGATGCGCACGAGCACCTCGTGTGCGCGTGGC
>JALYHS010000279.1 GCA_030776385.1 Actinomycetota bacterium | reverse complement strand
GTCAAGAAGGCTTCGAGAGAGCATGGAGCCTTCTTGAATCACCCAGCCCGGAGCGACCTCGATAGCTCGTTGAGATCGATCCTCATCGTCTTTCCGATTCTCTGCCGATTTCCGCTGGCCGAGCGCTCCGATATTCTTCTTCTTCCTTTTCTCTTCTTCTGCATCGGATGCCGAGTAACCCACACTGGGGAGGGCATATCGACTCGAGCAGCGCTTACTCTCCGGAGTCCGGCCATCTCGATACAGCACACGAGAGCGTGATCAATGACTGCAGTACAGCCCGTTACGGCGACGCCAGAACGACCGGTCCCGGTTCTCGACGAGGCGACGGCGAAGTCCTGGGCACCCGCCGTCGCAGCGGCGGTGATCACGATCGGGACACTGGCCTTTCTGGCAGCCTGCGCATTCGTGCTCCATCTCAGCTGGAGCGCCGGGATCCCGGTTGTGCTCGTGGCGAGCATCGCCGCCGTGCTGATGCTGAACCGAGCCGTGCCCACAGGGGGGATCGTCGATGGGGAGGTCGACGCGTTCGAGCGGATGCTGCGGGAGAACGAGTCGGACTCCGCGCCGACACCGACCGGCGTCGAAGCCGAGCTGGCCCTCCTCGCCGAACGGGTGCGCGCGATCGCGCAAGCGACCACCGCACGGACGTCTCGCTGGGTCAGCGCGCGGTCACGGCTCGTTGGCGCGTCGGGACGCCCGCTCATCGAGCCGATGACGCGACCCGTCCGCGGTGCGACCCTGCTCGGCACCGTCGCGGCCGCACGCCTCCTCGGCGACCGGCTTCAGATGCAGCTCACCGTGGTGTCGCGACACAGAGGTCGCCGAGACCAGTAACAGCCCTGGGGCCGTGCAGCGGACACCGCTCCGCGGTGCGTGCCGTCCCGCGGAGCACCGTTGCGGGCTCGGCTTCCATCCGCCCATGACGAGCCGTCCGCGGAGAGCACCCGACGCAGCGGTGGGCCTTGCAGTCCGTACGCCGCGTGGTGTCTGATCAGACCGATCAAAAGATGAGGTGATGGCTTCCCCGCACGCGGTTCGTCTTAAAAAAGGGGTCTGATGACGGAGCCGTACCCCGTTGCGCCACCGGCCGTCCTCCAGGGCAGATACCGGATCGGTCCGGCGATCGGGCGCGGGGGTGCGTCCACCGTCTACCGGGCCCACGACCTCCTCCTCGGACGCGACGTCGCGATCAAGGTGTTCACCACCCGAGCCACCAAGCCCGAGGACCTTCGCGTCCAGGAGGGTGAGGCGCGCACGCTCGCGCGGCTCAGCCATCCCGGGCTCGTCGCGCTGCTGGATGCGGACGTGGATCTCACGGACGGCACCGCGCCGCAGATGTTCCTTGTCATGGAGTTCGTCGACGGCCCTGACCTCCGCCGCCGGCTCCGGAACGGTGCGCTGGACGAGTTCGAGGTGGCGTACGTCGGGTGGGACCTCCTCAGCGCGCTCGACTACGTCCACGAGCACGGCATCATCCACCGAGACCTCAAGCCGGCGAACGTGCTGCTCGAGCCCGCCCGCGGCCGCCCCGCACGCGGCAAGCTCACGGACTTCGGAATCGCGGTGCTGACGGGGCAACTCGCGGAACCGAGCGAGGAGACGACAGGAACGGCCGCGTACCTCAGCCCGGAGCAGGTGGAAGGGCGTCAGCTGGGTCCTGGGACGGACATCTACTCGTTGGGCCTCGTCCTGCTCGAGGCCCTGACAGGTCGGGTGACCTTCCCCGGGAGCGTGGAGGCGTCCGCCCTGTCCCGTCTCGACCAGGACCCGCAGATCCCCGCCGACCTGCCGACCGATCTGGCCGTCGTCCTGCGGGGCATGACGGCGCGAGAGCCGAGCGCCCGACCGTCTGCGGAGGACGCCGCGGCCGCGTTCCGCGAGATCATCCTCCGTCACCTCGGTGGTCAACGGCCGGTCGCTCCCGATCCGGAGTCCGAGCGGCTCGCCGCGCTCCGGGACTACAACTTGCTCGGCACACCTCCGGACACGGCGTTCGACCGGATCACCGCACTCGCGGCGCGGATCTTCGACGTCCCCGTCGCGGTCATCAGCCTCGTCGGCGAGGACCGGGTCTGGCTGAAGTCCCGCCACGGCCTCGACCTCGCAGAGGTCGATCGGACGCGCGGCCTCGGCGCCACAGGCAGCCTGTACGACGAGACGCTCATCATCGAGGACGTCGCTACCGATCCACGCACCGCGCACCTGACGGCAACCGACGAGTCACCGTTCCGGTTCTACGCCGGGGTGCCGCTCCTCACGCCAGGCGGTCACAATCTCGGCGCGTTCGCGATCGCAGACACTCGGCCGCATCGGTTCCCGCCCACCGATGTCGCCACCCTCGAAGACCTCGCGGCCATGGCGCTGCACGAGATGGAACTCCGCCGGGCTGCCCGCAACGTCGCCCTTCACCAGTTCCGGACGCACCTGTAGAACCGGGGCACGGCGGGACGAGCCCGCTGCGCCCTCGCCTTCGGGCCTACCGGCCGGAGCTCGCCCGGAGTTACGCTGGCAGGGCGCCTCCATCACCGTCGCCGCCCCATACCTCGCTCAGCTCACGGAGTGCCCCTTGTCGAAAGACCGAAATGTCCTCTGAAAGCGCTCCCGAGTCCGAGGACGCACGCGCCGCCTCCCTGATCGCCGGGCGCTACCGGCTGGAAGAGGCGCTCGGTGCTGGAGGGGCGACGTCGGTGCACCGTGCCGTGGACCAGTTGCTCGGCCGGAACGTGGCCGTGAAGCTGTTCCGACCCGGCGCTGTCAGCGAGGAGGACGTGCTCGGCAACGAGGCACGGCTGCTCGCCGCGTTGAATCACCACGCGCTCGTGACGCTGCTCGACGCCGGCATCGATGCCGGAGGCGCGGACGGGCCCCACGTCTACCTGGTCCTGGAACTCGTAGAGGGCACGGACCTGCGACGGCGACTCGAGTCCGGAGCGCTGCAGCTCAGGACCGCGGCCTACATCGGCGCCGATCTTGCTGACGCGCTCGACTACATCCAGGGGCGCGGGATCGTCCACCGCGACGTGAAGCCCGAGAACGTCCTGCTTCCGAACGACGACGCGCTTCGTCGACCCCGGGCGAAACTCGCCGACTTCGGCATCGCCGCACTCGTATCCGCATCGGGAGGCACCCGGGCCACCGCGCGCGCCGGCGCCTACCTGAGCCCGGAGCAGGCCGCCGGCGCCCCGGGCGGCCCCTCCAGCGACATCTACTCGCTGGGACTGGTCATCCTCGAGTCGCTGACCCGCCGAGTCGCGTTCCCGGCAAGCGTGACCGATTCGGCGTTCGGCCGGCTCCACCGGAACCCGGAGATCCCGAGGTCCCTTCCCGCCGGCTGGCGCAACCTCCTGGCTCTGATGACCGCTCAGGACGGCGCCTCGCGGCCGACTCCTGCCGAGGCGGCCGCAGCGTTCCGTCAGCTCGCCGCCGAGGCCGAGCTGTCGGCCGGCCCGTGCCC
>JALYHS010000278.1 GCA_030776385.1 Actinomycetota bacterium | reverse complement strand
ATCGCCAGGTGACCGACGCTCAAATCGCGCCCCGCCAACCCTGGATCCTGGCGATCTTCCTCATCATCGCGGGGGCGGCAGGGTGGTGGGCGGCCTTCAACTTGACTCTCGACAAGTTCGTCGTGCTCGAGCATCCTGGCGCAGATTTGAACTGCAACATCAGCGTGCTCGTGCAGTGCGGCAAGAACCTCGCCTCAGCACAGGGCTCGGCGTTCGGTTTCCCGAATCCGCTCATCGGGCTCGGCGGGTTCGCCGCCGTGATTGCTGTCGGTGTCGCACTACTCGCCGGCGCACAGTTCGCCAAGTGGTTCTGGATCGCCTTCAACGTCGGCATCGCTGGCGCGCTCGCCTTCGTCATCTGGCTGATCGGCACCAGCATCTTCGTGCTCGGCACGCTCTGCCCGTGGTGCATGCTCGTGTGGAGCGCGACGATCCCGCTGTTCTGGGTCGTGACCCTCCGAAACCTTCGTGAGGGCGTGTACGGAACCGCCGCCTCGCCCGTCGGCCGGGCCCTCCTGCCGTGGGTGATCCCGATCACGATCGGCTCGTACCTGGTCGTGGCGGTTCTCGCCCAGGTGGTGCTGGATGTCATCCACCGTCTCTGACACGGGCGCCCTCCCAGTCGATATCCAGGATTTTCGCGTGCACGCCCAATAGGTTCGACGCGTGCCGGAAGAGCGACTGACCAAGAACGACAAGCGTGAGCAGGCCCGTGAGGCCGCTCGCATCGCCCGCGAGAAGCAGAAACGCGCGGAGAACCTCCGCCGCTGGCTGATTCCGACCTCCGTCACGGTGGTCTTGCTGGCGATCGCCGCCGTCGTCGTCCTGGTCGTCTCGACGAGTGCCCCAGCACCGCAGACCGCGGCAGGCCCGAAGAACATGATCAGCGACGGCATCCTGTTCACCGGCTCAGGCGGCAAAATGGTGGCAACGACCACGGCGGCCATCAAGGCGAAAGGCACGCCGACGCCGAACTCACTTCCCAAGGACGGCGTGGCCCACATCGTGACCTACGTCGACTTCTCCTGCCCCGCCTGCCAGGCGTTCGAGGCGGCGAACTCCGACTCGATCAAGAGCCTCGTTCAACAGGGCGCTGCCACCCTCGAAGTGCATCCGATCGCGATCCTCGACACGCACTACCTCACATCGAAGTACTCGACGCGTTCCAACAATGCGGGCGCATGCGTCGCCAACTATGCACCGGATAACTTCTACGCGGTCATGCAGCAGCTGTACACCGATCAGCCGACCGAGGGAACCAGTGGTCTGACCAACAATCAGCTCGTCAGCGAGGTGCATAAGGCGGGTCTGACGAACGGTGACGTCGATAAGTGCATCACCGGGGTCACCTTCGAACCCTGGGTGACGGCAGCGACGTCGCGGGCAACCAGCGCTCCGCTGCCGAACAGCACGTCGGGCGCCTCGGTCAGCGGAACTCCAACGGTTCTGGTCAACGGCCAGACCTATACGGGCAGCATCACGGACGCCTCGGCGTTCACCAAGTTCATCCAGCAGGCTCTCGCAAGCTGACGCTCTCACGCAGAACGGCCCCGGCGTCGCGGAGACACCGGGGCCGTTCTCGTGGGCGAGCCTTCTCGTTGGGGTCTCCCCTTCGCTGCCGCGCTCTCGTTGTCAAGGACAGTCCTTGACAACCGGAGCGCACCACAGGGATACGTCACTCCGGGCTGGACCGGGGCGGGCCTCCAAACGGACGAGAACGGGCCGAGCCGAGAACGGGACGGGCCAGGCCGGGCCTTGGAACCTGGCGTGCCGAGCCTGCCGGGATGAGACGCAACGCCGCAGCTGCGGGCTACGCGAACCAGAGCGCGAGCTCGCGTGCCGCGCTCTCGGGCGCGTCGCTTCCGTGCACGAGGTTCTGCTGCACCGCGAGGCCCCAGTCGCGGCCGAGGTCGCCGCGAATCGTCCCGGGTGCGGCGCTCGTCGGGTCGGTTGTGCCTGCCAGCGAGCGGAAGCCCTCGATCACGCGATTTCCCGCAACGCGCACCGCGACGACGGGGCCGCTCTCCATGAACTCCACAAGCGGCTCGTAGAACGGCTTGCCCTCGTGCTCGGCGTAGTGGGCTGCGAGCAGTGCGCGGTCGGCCTGCAGCATCCGGATGTCGACGATCTGGTAGCCCTTCGCCTCGATGCGACGCAGGATCTCTCCGGTCAGGTTGCGGGCGACGCCGTCCGGCTTGACGATGACGAGGGTCTCTTCGACAGGGGTGGTCACGGGGTGTCTCCTTCAGGGGTTGGCGGCATGGCTGTGGTCTCGACAGGCTCGACCAGCGGGGTTGTGGATGAGGCGAAGAAGCCGCGTCGACGCGCGTCGATCTGGCGCCCGCGCACGAAGCACCACACGTAGAACGTGGCAAAGCCCGCACCGACGACATACATGACGGGATTGAGCACGCCGAGGGCGATCAGTGCCGCCTGGATCAGAAAGCCGAGCAGCATCCCGACAGGCCAACGCAGAAGCGCGATCGTGACCAGGATCACCACGATGAACGCCCCCGCCCCGCCGAACGCGCCGGCGGGCGTGAGCGTGTGAAGGCCGAAGAGCACAAGCGCGACAAAGAACAGCACGATCGCCTCGAGCAGCAGGACGATCGAGGTGAGGCTCTCGGTCACACTGCGCTGCCGACGCGGACGACGGATGCGCGGGGCGGGAACGTAGTCCGGGTCGCCAGGCTCGGGTCTCGACGAGCTCGACCCGCGGTCGTCGCTCACGTCGCTCACTTCCAGCCCTCCGCGAGCGCGCGCACCATCGCCTCGCCGACGAGGGTGATGGATCCCGTGACCAGCACCGCACGGCGTGGCGCCTCGAGCGCCCACTCGCGTGCCGCGTCGAGTGCGGCGTTCGGCGAGGCGAACGGGAACGCGGCATCCTGCCCCGCCGTCTCGGCCACCAGTTCCGACAGTTCGTCGAACGGGATCGCCCGATCCGAGTGCGAGCTGGTCGAGTAGAACCGCTCGACCGCGGGCGACAGCTCGCGGATGATCCCACGCGCATCCTTGTCGGACAACACCGAGAACACCACGGTCCACTCGTCGAAGTCGAAGTACTCGCCGAGCGCCTGAGTGAGTGCGCGGGCTCCGTGCGGGTTGTGCGCGGCATCCACCAGCACGGTCGGTTCGACGCCGATCAGCTGCAGGCGACCGGGCGAGGTGACCGTGCCGAGGCCCTCCGACACCACGTCGTGCGCGAGCGCGACCGTCCCATCGCCCAGGAAGGTCTCGACCGCCGCGAGCGCCACGGCCGCGTTCTGCGCTTGGTGATCGCCGTAGAGGGGCAGGTAGACGCCCTCGTAGCGTCCGGCCCGGCCGCGCACGTCGATCAGCTGCCCTCCGACGGCGACGGTCGTCGACTCGAGCGCGAAGTCCACCTGCTCGATCGACATGGTCGCCTCGTCGAGCTTGGCGGCCTCGCGCAACTCGTCGAGAGCATCCATCGTCTGCATGGCAGTGACGACGGATGCCGCGGGCTTGATGATCCCCGCCTTGGTGCGGGCGATCTCGGCCACCGTGTTGCCGAGTCGTGCCTGATGGTCGAGCGCGATCGGGGTGAACACGGCGACCTGGCCGTCGGCGATGTTCGTGGAATCCCACTCGCCGCCCATGCCCACCTCGAGCACGATCACGTCGACGGGTGCATCGGCGAAGATCGCGAACGCGAGCAGGGTGAGCGCCTCGAAGAAGGTCAGCGGCTCCTCGTCGTTGGCGATCAACTCGGCGTCCGTCATCAGCAGGTAGGGCGTGATGTCCTCCCAGTTTCGGGCGAAGGCCTCGTTCGTCACCGGGATGCCGTCGATCACGATGCGCTCGTTGATGCGCACCAGATGTGGGCTGGTCAGCAGGCCGGTCTTGAGCCCGGTCGCGCGCAGCAGCGACTCGATCATCCGACTCGTCGAGGTCTTGCCGTTCGTGCCGGTGATGTGCACGATCGGGGCGCTGCGTTGCGGGTCGCCGAGCAACTCGGCGGCTCGGCGCGTCGGCTCGAGACGCGGCTGGGGGCTGCCTTCGCCGATCCGTTCGAGCAGCTCACGGTACGCCTCGTCCGCGGCCTCCTGATGCTCGGCTTCGAACGCGGCGGACTCCTCGTCGCTCAACGGCTCGGTCTCCGGCAGCTCGGGGAGGGTCGGGAACCCGAGCGGGCCATTGCCGTCGCCGAGATCGCCGAAGTCGTCCGGTTCGTCGGGGTCGACGGGCTCGTCCGCACCATCATTCGGCCCGCTCACGATGCCGCTCATGCGCGCTCCACTTCGATCGTCACAGAAGACCCGGATCCGACGGCGGTCCCGGCCGCACTGGTCTCAGCCTCGCGGGCCTCGAGGGCGACCGCAAGGGTCTCCCCGGCGATCAACTCGCGATGGATGCCGACGGCTGCGATCGCGGCCGCGTCGCCCGAGATGGTGAGCGAGATGCGATCGCCGACATCCAGCCCGGCGTCCTTGCGTGCCTGCTGAACGGCACGGACCACGTCGCGTGCGAGACCCTCGGCCTCGAGTTCGGGCGTGAGGTGCGTGTCGAGCACGACGAATCCACCGCCCGGCAGAAACTCGATCGCCTGCTCGGCATCGGCCGCATGCAGCTCGAGCTCGTACTCGCCGGGCTCGAGCGGGGATCCGCCGACCACGACGGTGTCGCCCTCCCCGCTGGTCGAGCCCGTCGAGACCGAGCCCTCCCCGCTGGTCGAGCCCGTCGAGACCCAGTCGCCGGCCTTGGCCGCCTGAATGATCCGCTGCACGTCTTTGCCGACCCGCGGGCCGAGAGCGCGGGCGTTGACCGAGAGGCGGCGCGTGATCCCGAACTCGGCGAGGCTGGACTCGCGAAGCTCCGCGAGCTCGACCGACTTCACATTGAGTTCGTCGCGCAAGATGTCAGCGAAATCGGCCAGGGACGCGACATCCACGCCCACGACGGTGAGGCCGGCGAGCGGGAGCCTGACTCGCAGGTTGCGCGCCTTCCGTAGCGCGAGACCGGACGACGCGATCTCGCGCACGCGGTCCATCGCGGCGACGAGCTCCGGATCGCGCGGAAACTTCTCCGCATCCGGCCAGTCGGTGAGGTGCACGCTGCGCTCGCCCGTCAGGCCGCGGTAGATCTCCTCGCTGATGAGCGGGAGCAGCGGTGCGGCCACCTGCGACACCGTGACCATCACGGTGTAGAGGGTGTCGAAGGCGTCGTGGTCGGTTCCACCCCAGAAACGGTCGCGGCTGCGGCGCACGTACCAGTTGGTCAGCACGTCGCCGAAGTCGCGCAGCGCTGCCGCCGCGAAGGGGGTATCGAACTCGTCGAAGTGCGTCTGCACGGTCTCGAGCACCTCGCGGGTCTTCGCGAGGAGGTAGCGGTCGAGCACGTTCGGGGAGTCGGTGCGGAAGGTGGCGTGGTAACCGGTGGTTGAGCTTGTCGAAACCGGGGTGTCGACAGGCTTGGTCTCGACAGGCTCGACCATCGGAACGGTCACGACAGGCTCGACCGACGGGGACGCGGTGTTCGCGTACAGGGTGAAGAAGTAGTACGTGCTCCAGAGCGGCAGCAGCAGCTCGCGCACGCCCGCGCGGATGCCGTCTTCGGTCACGCTGATGTTGCCGCCGCGGATCACCGAGCTCGACAGCAGGAACCAGCGCATCGCATCCGAGCCGTCGCGGTCGAAGACCTCGTTCACGTCCGGGTAGTTGCGCAGGCTCTTGGACATCTTCTGGCCGTCGTTGCCGAGCACGATGCCGTGGCTGAGCACGTTCGTGAAAGCTGGTCGGTCGAACAGCGCCGTCGAGAGCACGTGCAGCAGGTAGAACCAGCCGCGGGTCTGTCCGATGTACTCGACGATGAAGTCCGCAGGCGAGTGCGAGTCGAACCACTCGCGATTCTCGAACGGGTAGTGCACCTGGGCGAACGGCATCGAGCCCGAGTCGAACCAGACGTCGAGAACATCCGGGATGCGGCGCATCGTCGACCGGCCCGTCGGGTCGTCCGGGTTGGGCCGGGACAGCTCGTCGATCACCGGTCGGTGGAGGTCGCTCAGTCGCACCCCGAAGTCGAGCTCCAGCTCATCGAGGGAGCCGTAGACGTCAACGCGCGGGTACTCGGGGTCGTCGCTCTTCCACACCGGGATCGGCGAGCCCCAGTAGCGGTTGCGGCTGATCGACCAGTCACGCGCGTTGCTCAGCCACTTGCCGAACTGGCCATCCTTGACGTTCTCCGGCACCCAGTTGATCTGCTGGTTGAGCTCGCTCATCCGGTCGCGGAACTCGGGCACCCGGATGAACCAGCTCGACACCGCCTTGTAGATCAGCGGATTGCGGCAGCGCCAGCAGTGCGGGTAGCTGTGCTCGTAGCTCTTCACCTGCAGCAGACGGCCCTCGGCACGAAGCAGTGCGATGAGCTGCTTGTTCGCGTCGAACCAGTGCTGCCCCGCGACCTCGGGCACGGTGCTGAGGAAGCGGCCCCCGTCATCAAGCGACAGGATCACCGGGATGCCTGCCGCGGCGCAGACCACCTGGTCGTCCTCACCGTATGCGGGGGCCTGGTGCACGATCCCAGTGCCCTCGCCGGTCGCGACGTAGTCGGCTACGAGGATCTGCCAGGCGTTCCGGGTGCCGTATGTTTCGGCATCCTCGTAGTAGTCCCAGAGACGGTCGTAGTGGATGCCGCCCAGCTCGCTTCCCCGCACGGTACGACGGACCGCTGATCGAGCGTCGTCGAGATCTGCATAGCCCAACTCCTTGGAGTAGCTGCCGATCGTGTCGGCAGCGAGGAGGTACTGCCGGGCCTCGACGGGCTCGACCAGCGGTCCTGACGGCACGATCGCATACTCGATCTCGGGGCCGACGGCGAGTGCCATGTTGGTGGGGAGAGTCCAGGGTGTGGTCGTCCAGGCGAGCGCCTCGACGCCCGTCAGCCCGAGCGCCTCCGCCTTCTCTCCGACGAGTGGGAATGTCACCGTGACCGACTGGTCCTGGCGCATCTGGTAGACGTCGTCATCCATCCGCAGCTCGTGATTGCTGAGCGGGGTCTCGTCGTTCCAACAGTACGGAAGCACACGGAAGCCCTCGTAGGCGAGGCCCTTCTCGTAGAGCTGTTTGAACGCCCAGATGACGCTCTCCATGTAGTCGACGTTGAGCGTCTTGTAGTCGTTCTCGAAGTCGACCCAGCGGGCCTGTCTGGTGACATACGCCTCCCACTCGGCGGTGTAGCGCAGCACCGACTCGCGCGCCTTCGCGTTGAACACGCCGATGCCCATGTCTTCGATCTCGTGCTTCTGCGTGATCCCGAGTTG
Source organism: Actinomycetota bacterium (assembly GCA_030776385.1). Classification (GTDB taxonomy): domain Bacteria; phylum Actinomycetota; class Actinomycetes; order Actinomycetales; family Microbacteriaceae; genus Lysinimonas. The sequence continues at coordinate 1,077 of JALYHS010000278.1, read as the reverse complement.
CCGCATGGCCTCGAGCTCGGCAGGGAGTCCGTGGGTGTCCCAGCCGAAGCGGCGCTGCACCTGCTTGCCGCGCATGGTCTGGTATCGCGGGAAGAGATCCTTGGCGTAGCCGGTCAACAGGTGGCCGTAGTGCGGGAGGCCGTTGGCGAAGGGCGGGCCGTCGTAGAAGACCCACTCCGGGCATCCGTCTCGCTGGTCGATCGAGGCCTGAAAGGTCTGGTCGCCCTTCCAGAACGCCAGAATGCCGCGCTCGATCTCGGGGAAGTCCGGCGAAACCGGCACGCTCGGGTAGGTCATCTCACTCCGTGGTCTCGTGATATTCACTTCCACGAGGACGACGGATGCCGCGGTACCACCTCGCTTGCCATGACGCTGGTTTCGACGAGCTCAACCAGCGGATGACCGCTCTTGTCGCTGTAACGGGCTGACCCGCTCGGTTCTACGAGCCGCTGGTCGAGTCTGTCGAGACCCGGCACGCGGCCTTTCTTCCGAGAACTCCCCGGTGATGGCCGGATCGATGTCGTTCCTGAAATCTTAGCGTCGACCGGGTGGCACTCGCCGCTCAGGACGGGTGGATATCCTGATCACGGCCCATCCCCGCACCCCTGAGGACCTCATGACCGACGACACCGACGATCTGGACGAGTTCGCCCGGATGTTCGGAGCCAAGCCGGAGACTCCGCCCGAGGGTCTCATCCCGCCGGTTCCGGCCCAGCCGACTCCCTCCGTGCAGGCAAACCCGGGAGGCGCCGCCGGTCAGCCTCCCGCCCCCGTGGATCCGCTCGCCTGGTTGGTCACGCCCACGCCACCTGCCGATGTTCCGATCGTCGACGCGCCGACCACGGCGTTCGCCGCCGACCTGCCGACAGCCCCGATGGACGAGTCGAACGCGCCCCCCGCGGCGAGCCCTGCCCCGCTCTCGGAGGCCTTCCCGCCCGCGCCGATCGTCGATCCCTTCGGCGTCGGTCAGACGACTCTGCTTCCCAGTACGGCGGGCGCGCCCCCTGCCGGGCCGGTCATCCCCTCCGTGACCACCAGCTATCCGGACGCCGCGGCTTTCTTCCCGCCGGCAGCGCT
>JALYHS010000277.1 GCA_030776385.1 Actinomycetota bacterium | reverse complement strand
CGCTTATGCTGCTCGCTCTCTCGGGCCTGGTGGTCGCCTGGTTGACGGGGACGCTCCACATTCCTGCCGGGACGACAGCTCAGGCGACATACGTGATCCTGGTCCTCGGCATCTTCGGGTGGCCGTCGGTCACCCGAATCATCCGCGGCCAGGTAATGAGTCTTCGGGAGCGGGAGTTCATCGACGCCGCGCGGCTACTCGGTGCGAGGAACGCGCGATTGTATTTCAAGGAGGTGCTGCCCAACCTCTGGGCGCCCATCCTGGTGCAGTTCACGCTGATCCTCCCCGCATACGTGTCGGCTGAAGCGGCCCTGTCGTACCTCGGCATCTCAGTCCTGCCGCCGACCCCGACCCTCGGCAACACACTCGCCGGGTCGATCCAGTACGCCTCGAGCGACCCCCTGTTCTTCATCACGCCGGCGTTCCTGCTCGTGCTCGTGGTTGTCTCCTTCAACTTGCTCGGTGACGGCCTCCGCGACGCGCTCGACCCTCGGTCCAGCCGGTGAGCGGCATCATCCCCAATCCTCCGCGACGAACCGTCGCGGATCGGACGCGCACACAGCACGTCAAACCCAACACCAAGGAGAATCTGGCAATGACCAAGAAGTTGTTGTCGCGAGTCGGAGCGGTGGCCCTTACTGGGGTCGTCGCTGTAGCTCTCGCTGCATGCTCGAGTGGCGCAGCCACTCCGTCCACCACCTCATCCGGGCAGAAGGGCGGCACGCTCACCTCGCTCGACGTCACCGGTGAGTACTCCGGCACCGACCCCGTGGGTGTCTACCTCGGCGTGGAGATCGCGAACTTCCGTCGTCTCGTGTACCGCGGGCTGACCGCACTCCCGATTACTGCGGACAAGAACCCGAAGGTTGTGGCTGACCTCGCCACCGACACGGGAACCACGAAGGATCAGGGCAAGACCTGGAGCTTCACGCTCAAGAAGGGTCTCAAGTGGCAGGACGGCAAGACGATCACCTGCTCCGACCTACAGTACGGTCTCTCCCGCTCCTACGACGCCTCGCTGGTCGCGGCCGGTGGTGGCGTCGGTCTGACCTACTTCGGTGACGGCAGCTACAACCTGATCGACCCGTCCGACCCCAGCTACGACCTGGCGACCTCGTACACCGGGCCGCTGACGGGCAAGGCCGATGCTCAGGCGCACTTCGAGAAGGCAGCATCGTGCTCGGGTAACACGATCACGTATCACTTCCAGAACGCGTGGGCGGACTTCCCCGTCGCCGCGGCAGCTCTCTTCTCCACGGACCCCTACGAGAAGTCCTTCGACAAGGGCACGGCGAACCTGTTCACGATCAACTCGAACGGTCCGTACAAGCTGCAGGGCACCACGTTCGACCAGAACGCGGGTGGCACCTTCGTCCGCAACTCGGCATACGACGCCTCGACCGACGCTACGGATGTCCGCAAGGCTCTCCCGGACATCATCAAGCTGGAGTTCGTCGACAGCCCCGAGACGATCACGGAGCGGCTCATCGCCAACTCGGGAACCGACCAGGCTGCGTACACTCCGCTGAACATCCCGGCTGACAAGTACTCCGAGATCACGAGTGATCTCTCCAGCCGGGTTCTGACCAGCACCTCCCCGTACACCCGCTTCCTCGAAATCAACTCGAACTCGCTCACGGACCCCGCGGTCCGGAACGCGCTCATCGCGGCGACGGACAAGGCCGGAGTGGTCAAGGCAGAGGGCGGCGACAAGTGGGGCGTTGTCAACGGAACGATCGTCTCGTCGGCCATCCCGGGGTTCCAGGAGACCGCGCTGAACAAGATCGCCGCAAGTGGTGACATCGCCAAGGCCAAGCAGCTGCTCGCGGGCAAGACGCCCGAGATCCGGTTCGCCTTCTCGGACAGCTCCACGGTCATCGAGCAGGTCGCTGCCGTGCTCCAGCAGGGCTGGGAGAAGGCGGGCTTCAAGGTGACTCTGGTCCCGATCGCGAAGGACGCCAAGCCCGGCTACTACGTTCAGGTCGGAACCGACCCGAAGCCGATCGACGTGTTCTTCGCCGGCTGGGCCGCTGACTGGCCGTCGCTGTTCGCGGTCGTTCCGCCGATCGTGCAGTCGAACCCGAAGGGCGCCACGTTCGGCGTCGGCTTCAACTACGGGTTCTACAGCAGCTCGAAGGTGGACGGCCTGATCAAGCAGGCGAACGCAGCGACCGACACGGCTACGCAGCAGAAGTTGCTCAACGAGGCCAACGAGGCGGCTGCCGCCGACGGGGCGTACGTGCCCCTGGCCAACCAGAACAACTACTACATCTACGGGTCGAAGTTGGGCGGGTTCCTTCCGGACGTCGCATCCAGCTACTACCCCGACCTGGGCGGAATGTACGTCAAGAAGTAAGTAGCGGCATTTGAAATCGGGTGGGCGCCCCCTCGGGGGCGCCCACCCATCCCCTGAGACAGAAAAGCAAACCCCACGTGATCGCTTTCGCCATCCGCCGCATCCTCGTCGGCATCGTCCTTCTGTTGGCGATGGTCCTGGTGGTATTCGTGCTCTTCTTCGCGGCAGGCAACCCCGCTCGCGACATTTGCGGCAAATACTGCACGCCCGAGAAGCTCACCAACATCACCCAGGTCTACGGCTACGACAAGCCGATCACCGAGCAGTTCGGACAGTTCGCCAAGGGCCTTGTCGTCGGCCGCGACTATCCCGTCGACGACAAATATCGGGCCGCGCTCGAGAAGTCGAATCCCTCCCTCGTCATCCACTGCGACGCCCCGTGCCTCGGCTACTCTCTGCGCAGCGCCATGACGGTGAACGCCGCGATCGCCCAGTACGCCCCGGTCACGATCTCGATCGCCATCCTCGCCTTCGTCGTGTGGATATTCTTCGGCGTCCTCTTCGGCGTGATCGCCGCGGTGTTCAAGGGCAAGTGGCTCGACCGCGCCATCGTCGGCGTGACGCTGGTGGTGTATGCGTTACCCACCTTCTTCGTCGGTACCTTCTTGCTGCAATTCGTGGCGATTCGATGGAAGCTCGTGACATACCCGCGCTATGTCTCGATCGCCGATGGCGGTGTCCTGAACTGGCTGATCGGGCTCACCCTGCCGGCCCTGACCCTCGCTCTCTTCTACATGGCGGCCTACGTGCGGATCACGCGGGCCTTCGTGCTCGAGTCCCTCTCGGAGGACTACATCCGCACCGCGCGCGCGAAGGGGCTCACGGAACGAGTGGTGCTCTTCAAGCACGGATTGCGTGCCGCGCTCACTCCGCTGCTCTCCATGGCGGGTCTTGACTTCGCCGCGCTGCTGGCCGGCGCCGTGATCACCGAGGCGGTCTTCAACTACCAAGGGCTCGGCTTGCTCGCGGTCAACTCGAACCGGAACTCCGACCTTCCGATCCTCATCGGCCTCGTGATCGTGGCGGGTGCCGCTGTGCTCGTCGCCAACATCATCGTCGATATCCTCTACGCCTACGTCGACCCGCGCGTGCGCCTTCGTTAGGGCAGAAAAACTCATGAGCAGACCATTCCTCTCCGTCGAGAACCTCGCGGTCCACTTCCCGACATCCGACGGCATCGTGCGTGCCACCGACGGGCTGTCGTACACCCTTGATCGCGGCAAGACGCTCGGCATCGTGGGCGAGTCCGGCTCGGGCAAATCCGTGTCGTCGTCCGCCATCCTGGGCCTGCATCGCAACACGAACGCGCGGGTCAGCGGCGAGATCTGGTTCGATGGAATCGACCTCCTCGCCTTGAGCGACGACGACATGCGTGAGCGGCGCGGCAAGGACGTCGCCATGATCTTCCAGGACCCGCTGTCGGCTCTGCACCCCTACTACCGCGTGGGTGACCAGATCTCCGAGGCATACCTCGCGCACAACCGTGTCTCGAAGCGCGTCGCGCGCGCGCGCACCATCGAGATGCTGGGGCGCGTGGGAATCCCGCAGCCCGATCGCCGCGTCGACGACTACCCGCATCAGTTCTCGGGCGGAATGCGCCAACGGGTCATGATCGCGATGGCTTTGATCAACGACCCGGTCGTCCTGATCGCGGATGAGCCGACCACCGCACTCGACGTGACGGTTCAGGCACAGATCCTCGATTTGCTGCAGGACCTTCAGCGGGAGTTCAACACCGCGCTGATCATGATCACCCACGATTTGGGCGTCATTGCCGAGATCGCCGACGACGTGCTCGTCATGTACGCGGGTCGCGCTGTCGAGTACGGCTCGGCGCGCGCGCTCCTGAGCCGGCCCGCGATGCCGTACACGTGGGGCCTGATCCAATCGATTCCGGACGTCAGCCGCTCGGTCGATCTCCCCCTTCGGCCCATCCCCGGCAATCCGCCGAGCCTGTTAAACCAGCCGACGGGCTGCCCCTTCTTCGCGCGCTGCGACTACTCGAAGTTCGTCCCCGATAACCGGTGCGCGACCGAGATGCCTCAGCTTCGCCCCGCGTCCCACGGTCACCTCAAGCGGTGCCACCTGGAGGACGAGTTGTCCGTGTACGACGCCCAACTCGCCGTCGTCGAAACCGGAGCCCCGTGATGCCAGCACCCCTGCTCGAGGTCAAAGACCTCGTCATGCATTTTCCCGTCAAGTCGCGAAGCGTAGTTTCACGCACAGTGGGTCAGGTCAAGGCGGTCGATGGCGTCTCGTTCACCGTCGCGGCCGGCCAATCGCTTGGGCTGGTGGGCGAATCCGGATGCGGGAAGACGACGACGGGCCGCCTCATCACCCGGCTTCAGAAGCCCACGAGCGGGCAGATCCTGTTTGAGGGACAGGACATCGCCCAGGCCGGACCGCGTGTCCTCCGACCGCTGCGCCGCGACATCCAGATGATCTTCCAGGACCCGTACACCTCGTTGAACCCGCGTCAGACCGTCGGCGCGATCGTGGGAGCGCCACTCGTCATCCATAAGTTGGTCCCGGCGAACAAGCGACTGGCACGCGTGCAAGAACTGCTCGAGATCGTTGGGCTCAACCCCGAGCACTACAACCGCTACCCGCACGAGTTCTCCGGCGGTCAGCGTCAGCGCATCGGCATCGCCCGTGCACTCACTCTGCAGCCCAAGCTGCTGGTCGCCGACGAGCCGGTCTCTGCACTCGACGTGTCGATCCAGGCGCAGGTCATCAACCTCATGCAGGATCTGCAGCGCGAGTTCAACATCGCGTTCCTGTTCATCGCGCACGACCTCTCGATCGTCCGTCACTTCTGCCCCGAGATCGCGGTCATGTACCTGGGCAAGATCGTCGAGAAGGCACCCCGGGAGGAGCTGTACGCCGCGCCGAAGCATCCGTACACGAAGGCGCTGCTCTCAGCCGTTCCGAACATCGAGCAGGCCGTGATCGGCGGCCGCCGGGAGCGGATTCGGCTCACCGGTGACGTTCCGTCGCCGATCAACCCGCCGTCGGGATGTCGCTTCCGCACCCGCTGCTGGAAGGCACAGGACATCTGCGCTACCGAAGAACCGCTTCTACGAAAGGTCGGGGCGGGCGAGGATGTTGCCGCCTGCCATTTCCCCGAGCAGTAGAGCGATGGCACGGAACAGCGCGCCTGCTCGCTACACGATGCGATCGGTGTCGGCCGTCATCACATTCTGGATCGGCGTCGTCGCACTGTTCGTCGTCGTGGGGGCGCCGCTCCTGAGCGGCGACTGGCGGGTGTTCGTCTTTGCGATCGGGCCGGCGCTCCTGCTGGCCTGGGTTTTGTGGATTGCGCTGTACCGGCCGGCGGTGCACTACGACGACGCACGCGCGGTCGTCGTCAACATCGGCAGGACGCACGTGCTTCCGTGGGCCCAGGTCACGGGCGTGCGACAGGGGATCGGGCTTCTTTTCGACCTGGATGCGCGCAAAACCATCATCGCCTACGGGGTTCCGGCGCCGCGGCCTCCCGGCAATATCGCGAGTGTCATCGACCGGCGAACCCGACCCACTCACGACCTCAACCAGGATGCGGACCTGCTCGAGGGGGTTCGGAGCTCGGCCACGCCCAGTACCGACCCGATCGTCTCGACCTGGGACGTCATCCCGCTCATGATCGGCGTCGTCCTGGTCGTCGTCGTCGTGGTGGAGATCGTGCTCGGGATCTAGTCGCTCAGATGGCGGCGCCAGTGGCGATCGACGCCGAGTTCGCCTGGCTGTCGGCCACGCCCGTCAGGCGCTCGCGCCCCTCGGCTGAGCGCAATTTCGATCGCGTCGGGTAGAATAAAGGGTCGGCGGCCCGCTGGTGCGCCGCATCTGACGACTTTCTCCCGACGTTTTCGGGACACTCCCTTCACTTTCGAGGTATTTCCATGGCTATGGCCACCCGTTCCGATCTGCGCAACGTCGCGATTGTTGCCCACGTCGACCACGGAAAGACGACCCTGGTCGACGCCATGCTGCGCCAGACGAACTCCTTCGGCGAGCACGCTCACGTCGACGAGCGCGCCATGGACAGCAATGATCTGGAGCGCGAGAAGGGCATCACGATCCTCGCGAAGAACACCGCGGTGACGTACAAGGGCATCCACGCCGGTGACTCCCCGGTGACTATCAACGTGATCGACACCCCCGGCCACGCGGACTTCGGCGGCGAGGTCGAGCGCGGGCTGAGCATGGTCGACGGCGTCGTGCTGCTCGTCGACGCGAGCGAGGGCCCGCTGCCGCAGACCCGGTTCGTGCTGCGCAAGGCGCTCGAAGCCAAGCTGCCAGTCATCCTGCTCGTCAACAAGACCGACCGACCGGATGCCCGCATCGATGAGGTCGTCGCCGAGAGCCAAGACCTGCTGCTCGGCCTCGCGAGCGACATGAGCGACGACGTGCCCGATCTGGACATCGACGCCATCCTCGACGTGCCCGTTGTCTACGCCTCCGGCCGCAACGGTGCCGCCAGCTGGAACAAGCCCGAGAACGGCACCCTGCCGGACAACGACGACCTCGAGCCGCTGTTCGACGCGATCCTGAAGCATGTTCCGGCCCCGTCGTACGACGACGAGGCTCCGCTGCAGGCCTGGGTCACCAACCTCGACGCGTCGCCGTTCCTCGGCCGCATCGCGCTGCTCCGGGTCTTCTCGGGCAAGCTGATCAAGGGCCAGACGGTGGCCTGGGTGCGTCACGACGGCTCGCACACCAACGTGCGCGTCACCGAGTTGCTGAAGACCCGCGCCCTGGAGCGTTACCCCGCCGAGGAGGCGCACGCCGGCGATATTGTCGCGATCGCGGGGATCGAGGAGATCACCATCGGCGAGACCATCGCCGACCCCGATGACGTGCGACCGCTCCCGGCGATCACGGTCGACGACCCGGCCATTTCGATGACCATCGGTACCAACTCCTCGCCCATCATCGGCAAGGTCAAGGGCCACAAGCTCACTGCGCGCATGGTCAAGGACCGCCTCGACCGCGAGCTCGTCGGCAACGTGTCGCTCAAGGTCGTCGACATCGGTCGTCCCGACGCGTGGGAGGTGCAGGGCCGCGGCGAACTCGCCCTCGCCATCCTCGTCGAGAACATGCGTCGCGAGGGCTTCGAACTCACCGTCGGCAAGCCGCAGGTGGTCACGCGCCAGGTCAACGGCAAGATCCACGAGCCGTTTGAGCAGCTGACGATCGACTCGCCCGAGGAGTACCTCGGGGCGATTACCCAGCTGCTCGCCGCCCGCAAGGGTCGCATGGAGGGCATGACCAACCACGGCACCGGCTGGGTGCGCATGGAGTTCATTGTCCCGTCGCGCGGTCTCATCGGCTTCCGCACCGAGTTCCTGACGATCACCCGCGGTGCCGGCATCGCCAACGCGATCTCGCACGGCTACGAGCCGTGGGCGGGCACCATTACGACGCGCGTCAACGGTTCGATCGTGGCAGACCGGGCCGGTGTCGCCACCCCGTTCGCCATGGTCGCCCTGCAGGAGCGCATGTCGTTCTTCGTGGAGCCAACGCAGGAGGTCTACGAGGGCATGGTCGTCGGCGAGAACTCGCGTGCAGACGACATGGACGTGAACATCACCAAAGAGAAGCAGCTCACCAACATGCGGCAGTCGACGGCGGACAACTTCGAGCGGATGACGCCCTCCCGGCGCCTCACGCTCGAGCAGTGCCTCGAGTTCGCGCGTGAGGACGAGTGCGTCGAGGTGACACCCGAGGTGGTGCGCATCCGCAAGGTGGAACTCGACCAGAGCGCTCGTGCCCGCTCGACGTCCCGTCAGAAGCGCCAGGACGCCAACGTGTGAATCCTCTGTCACGCCGCCGCTTCTGCGGCGTGACAGCCTCGGGCGGCGTTACGAAGGCGTTACGCCCTCGGTCGATGCTGGTGCCATGACAACTCGAACCCGAGGCGCCCGCGTCGCCTCCATCGCCCTGGCCACGTCGCTGATCGTGGCATCCCCGCTGCTCCTCTCGGGGTGCAGTCTCCTCCATCTGCCCGGCTCCAGCTCGACCACCGGCGGGATCACGATCCCCGGGGTGGGCAGTTTCGGCACCGGCAAACTGCCCGCCGACTTCCCGAAATCGGTCCCCGTCATCTCGGGTGACGTCGTGTTCGGCGCCGCGGCCGGGAATGTGAAATCCAGTGATGGTCGCATCTGGAACGCCACGATCAAGGTCAGCGGCGCCGACGCATACGGGACGATCAAGAGCCAGCTCACCGGGGCGGGCTTCAAGGTCGACGCCGAGCTGGACAGCGGCGACGCGACGGGGGGAACCGGAACGTTCCTGAAAGACCCCGACTCCGTGCTCGTGGTGGTCACCAAGGCCGGCGACGCGACGAACAACTGGGTCGCGAACTACACCGTGACCGAGGGCGGCACGAGCACCGCCGGCTGAGCACCCCGACCAGATCGAACCTCATTGTGGGGGCCGTGGCCCGGCAATACACTGTGCGCGTGCGGCACGTCAGTGCCCTGGCCCATCACAGCCTTGCCCACCCTGGCCCACCACAGAACGAGGAACCCATGATCACGCGTCGTCGCCGCCTTCCGCTGATCGTCGTTGCGGGCTCCATCGCCCTCGCGGCGCCGCTCCTGCTTTCGGGGTGCAGCCTCATCCACCTTCCCGGATCCAGCTCCACCGGGGGCGGCATCTCGATCCCCGGTATCGGATCGGTCGGGACCGGCAAGCTGCCGAACGGCTTCCCGTCGGAGATCCCGGTCGCCAAGGGTGACATCCTCAGCGGGATCTCGGCCGGGTCGGGTGCCGATCAGGGCTGGAACGTGAGCATCAAGGTCAGCGGTCTCGATGCATTCACCGGCATCGAATCGCAGTTGAAGGGCGCCGGTTTCACCGAGTCGGACGGATCGCCGATCACCTCCGATCAGGCGTCGACGGGAACATTCACCAGCAGCTCGTACGACGTCGTGGTCGCGGTCGTGAAGGCCGACGACAAGACCGGGTACCTGGCGAACTACACCGTGGCGAAGCACAAGAACAACTAGGGCTCTGCTCAGGCGAAAAGGCTGTCGCCGATCGACTTGCCGACCCGTGCACCGGGGGGCACCGCGAAGATCGCCGAGCCGACGTGCTTGATGTACTCGTTCATGGCGTCGCGCGACAGGTTGCGCTGAATCCGGATGAACTGCTCGGGTGAACGCTGGAACGAGATGAAGAAGAGTCCGGCATCCAGTCGGCCGAGGTCGTCATTGCCGTCGACGAAGTTGTAGCCGCGGCGCAGCAGGCGGGCACCCTTGTTGACGTCCGGATGCGCGAGCCGCACGTGAGCGGCCTGATCGATCTTCGTTCCGCCCGACGCCCGCTTCGCGTGGAAGTCGGGCTCGGTGAACTCCGTGCCGCCGGACAGTGGAGCGCCGTCGCCCTTGTCGCGACCGATCACACGCTCCTGCTCGCCGAGCTGGGTGTGGTCCCAGTTCTCGATCACCATGCGGATCTTGCGCGCCACCAGGTAGCTGCCCCCCGCCAACCAGGCCGGTCCATCGGACGCGGGCACCCAGACGTCGTCATCCACCGCGGCGGTCTCCTCGGCTTTGATGTTGGCCGTGCCGTCCTTGAAGCCGAACAGGTTGCGCGGGGTGGCTTGCGACGTCGAGGTGGATGAGGTGCGCCCGAACCCCAGTTGCGACCAGCGCAGGCTCGCCCGACCGAAGGCGATGCGGCTGAGGTTGCGGATCGCGTGCACCGCGACCTGCGGATCGTCGGCGCACGCCTGGATGCACAGATCGCCGCCGCTCGACGTCGGGACGAGCGCGTCACCGCTGAAACGCGGGAGCGGAGTCAGAAGCGGGGGAGTGCGGGATGCGAGGCCGAAGCGGTCGGCGCCGGCGGCATCCGTGAAGAGGGTCGGCCCGAAACCGAAGGTGATCGTCAGACCGCTCGGCGGCAGGCCCTGGGATTCGCCCGTGTCGTCCGGCGGGGCGTACAGGTCGCTCGGGACCGCACCGTCGCCGATCTCGAGTCCTTGAGTCATGCGGGCGGCGGCCGCGGACCAGTCGGCGAGAAGCGAGATCAGGTCGGATCGCGCGGCCGAGCCCACCATGTCGAACGCGGCGAAGTGCAGCCGATCCTGCGCCGGGGTGACGATGCCGGCCTGGTGCGCGCCGTAGAACGGGTAATTCGTTGCCGGATCCGGAACGGTGGATGTCGCCCCCGCCACCGCGGCCGTCGCGGCCACGCCCACGGCGCCTCCGACCGCGATTCCGGCAGCGCCCGCACCCACGAGGCCCAGAAGGCCACGTCGGCTCAGGCCGCGTTCGGATTCGGCGCTGTTCATCGAGCGCCGCTCCTCGGCGCCGCTCCTTGGGTACCGCTCGCCGCGTGCGAGGTCATCCGGCCGCGACTCCCAGCACGGTATGGGTCAGCTGCGAAAGCGGCTCGGCCAGCGCGTTGACCTGGTCGGACAGCTCCTTGCGCTGTGCGTCCGTCACCTGGTTGTACGGCGTGAAGCCCGACTCGATGCTGCCGTACCTGGTGAGCAGAGCATCCAGTGCGGCGAACTCCTTGGTGATCGAGGCGACCAGCTTGGTGCCAGCGGGCCCCTTCGACGCGGCGATGGCCTTCACGTTTCCGAACGCCACCTCGGCGCCCTGTACGTTGGCCTGGAAGTCGGTGAGGTCCGTGTGCGACCACCAATCCTCTTCACCGGTGATCTTGCTCTTGGCGACCTCGTCGAGCAGGCCGATCGCGCCGTTGCTGATGTCGGCGAGCGTGACGCTGAAGGACTTCGCATTCACCAGATCGCTCAGCTGCCTGACATTGGCGACCAGTCCCTCTCCGAAGGTCGTGCGCTCGGCGGGGGTCGAGGGCGTCCAGTTGAGCACGGCGCTGGTGCCATCGGAGTTGAGGGCACCAGCGGCCGGCGGCCAGAGATCCTTCTCGATGCGGTGGAATCCGGTCCAGCTCAGGCCCTCGGCCGCGGCGTCGACCTCGCGGTAGTCGATCTTCGGGTCGAGATCGCCGAACGCCTCCGCAGTCGGTTCGATGCGCTCGTAGTGGGCGCGGGTGGTCGCGAACAGCGCGCGCGCGGTGGCATCGTCGCCCGACTCGTATGCCGCCGTGAATTTCGCCACGGTGGGGATGAGCTCCTGCACCTGGGAGGAGACGTAGGCGATGTAGTTGTTGACGGCGGTTGTCGTGAGCTGCGTGCTGGTCTCGTCGACGGAGATCGCGCCACCGGTGACGGTGAACTCGGCCTGACCGACGGTCGACCCGACCTGCTGGAACTTGCAGCCGGTGTAGTAGGTGCCCGGTTCGAGTTGGGCGACGAGCGAGACGCTCTGACCCGGGGGCACGTTCTCCTTCTCGCCGACGATGCGCAGCTTGTCCTCGGCGAGGATCTCGAACTCGTTGACGTCGGACCCGGTGTTGGTGAGGGTGAAGGCCACCGTGCCCGAGGGCGCACTGGTCGCGGACACGGCGCAGCCGTCATCCGTGATCGCGACCTGCAGTTGCGAACTGGGCGCCACGTTGTTCGCGACGCAGCCGGCGAGAGCGAGCGCGAGCGCGGTGGCGATGCCGAGTGCGGCGAGGGGTCGGGCGGGCATGGTTGTCCTCGGAAAGGGCGCTGTGGGGTGCGGGGCTAGGCGCGTTCGCCTGCGCGGACGGAGCCTGCGTGAGCTGGGCCTGCGTGGACTTGGACCCCGGCCGGACTCGGAACGGCGGTGCCAGCGGCTGCCGCGGGCTTCGTGCGGCCGAGGCTGACGCGCAGGAACACGGTCAACACGACCGCGATGTAGATCACCCAGACGACCACTCGTGCCCAGCTCGGTTCGGCGGTGAACTGGAAGAGCCCGGTGAGCAGAACGCCGTACCAACTCGTCGCCGGGATGACGCCGGACAGGTTGTATGCGATGTTCGTGACGCCCGGGATGATGCCGGCCTCCTGCAGATCGCCGACACCGGATGCCAGCACGCCCGCCGCGACGACGACGAGGAACGCGCCGGTCCAGAGGAAGAAGCGGCTGAGGTTGATGCGCACCAGCCCGCGGTAGATCAGATACGCGATGACGACCGAGACGAGCAGGCCGACGACGGCGCCGATCGTGCCGAGCACGGCGTTGCCGCTCGAGCTGACGCTCGCCCAGATGAAGAGCGCCGTCTCGACTCCTTCGCGTCCGACGCTGACCACGCCGATCACGACGATGCCGATCGCGGAGCCGGCAAGCGCGACGTCGAGCTGCGACTGGAGTTCCCCCTTGAGGTGCCTGGCGTGCCGCGCCATCCAGAAGATCATCCAGGTGACGAGGCCGACAGCGATGATCGAGAGGCTGCCGCCGAGGGTCTCCTGGCCCTGGAAGCTCATGCCGTACGGACCGAACGTCAGTGCGGCGCCGACCCCGAGAGCCAGCAGGATTGCTCCGGCAATCCCGATCCACAGTTTGGGGAGCACGTCGCGACGGCCCATTTTGTTGAGATAGGCGACGAGGATTCCGACGACGAGTCCGGCTTCGAGGCCTTCACGCAGGCCGATCAATGCGTTCGCGAGCACGAGATGCTTTCGGGAGAGAATGGACGGAAGGTGAGACGAAGTCCTCCGCGGACCGGCGTGTTCGGGTGCACGGTATTTGGTGAGGCTTGCCTTACTTATCCAACCCTAACCAGTGCGGACTCATCTGTCCACACGGAGGCCACGCCATGCAGCACATGTCCAGCCGCACCGAGCCGGAACCGCTTGGGGCGGGCGCCACGGCGCTGAGCTCGCTGTTCGCGCTCATCGTCGGCGGGGTGGTCGGCGTGATCACCACGTTCACCCACCGGCAGTACCTGCCATGGGGCCTCGTCGCAGGCCTGCTCATCGTGGCTGCGCTGGTGATCGGATTCCGCCTGGTGTTCGACAGCCGGATCGTCGGGGCGGCTGCGGCGATCGGCGTGCTCGTGGCCATCGTGGTGCTCGTCCTCCCGGGGCCGGGCGGATCTGTGCTGGTCCTCAACGATCTCCCCGGTTGGATCTGGGCGGCCGGGCCCGCGATCCTGTCGGCCCTCGCGCTCGTCTGGCCGCGTCCGAGGGTGCGGTTCAGCGCGCCGCCTGCTGCGGGTCCCGCCGCACCGCCGGACCGGCTGCCGCTCGCCGAATGAGGCGCTGACCTCCGCATACAATGAGGGGGTGACCTACGTGATCGCCCTCCCGTGCGTCGATGTCAAAGATCGCGCCTGCATCGATGAATGCCCCGTCGACTGCATCTACGAGGGCG
>JALYHS010000276.1 GCA_030776385.1 Actinomycetota bacterium | reverse complement strand
CACGACTCGCGGCCCTTCGGGCCGCCCGCAGACACGTGCGCTGACCGCACGCAACACCTTGTAGCATTGTCCGAGCGCTTCCGCTCGGTGATCACACCGGGCGGGCGCGTATGGCGGGTTACCCGAGCGGCCAAAGGGATCTGACTGTAAATCAGACGTGTAATGCTACGGGGGTTCGAATCCCTCACCCGCCACCTCAGTTCTGGCTAGTACGTCGTCCCGCCCGGCAGGATCACCGGAGGTCGCGGCGGCTGGCTGAAGTCGAAGTCGGTGACGAGGTTCCCGAGCTGGGGATTGTTCTCGCGCACGTCGGGTCGCGGGTCCGGCCGTCCATCTGTCGCCGGGTCGAGGCGCTGTCCGCCGAGGAAGTCGTCTTCGATGAACTTCACGTAGGCGTCATGGCTGAGGGTCTGGTGGTCGATGTAGCCGGTTTTCGCGTAGGGGCTGATGACGATTCCGGGCACTCGCAGTCCGTAGCCGTTCTGATCGACGACAGGCGGGGTGACGTGGTCGTAGAAGCCGCCCCAGTCATCCCATGACAGGAAGATCGCCGTGCTGTTCCAGTCGGGGCCTTTCATGATGGTGTTGATGAGGCCTGTGACGTACGACTGTCCGGTACTGACCAGGGCCGGCGGATGCTCGCTGACGGCGCCGGTCGGATCGATCCAACTCACCGCGGGGAGAGTCCCTTTCGCGGCTGCCGAGTAGAAGTTGGTCAGGGACTGGATGTTTCCCAGCTGACCGTCCTGTCGGACGGTGTCGAAGTACGGCAGCGGATTCCAAATTCCCGGGGTCTTCGCGTTCTGCGCGACCGGAGCGCAGGTGACCGCGGAGTCGTTCTCGCAGTCCGGCTCTGTCCCGTTGAACACGTAGTACCCCCACGGCACGTTCTGTTTGTGCAGCAGATAGGTGAGGTCGGTCCACGCGTAGTCGGGCGGCGCCAGTGCGCTGGAGGCGGCGGTCAGCTTCTGCCGGAGGGCGTCGGGAATCTGAGCCTTGTCGATTGCCGTCTGGCAGGTCGTCAACGTGTCGGACGCGGCGCAGTTCGCGACGATGAGTTGATGCAGTTGGGCGGCCATGTCTGCCGTGATTCCGGCGGACTGAAGGGCCGCGGCACAGGCCCCGGTCTTCACTCCGGCCCGGCACTTTCCGATGATCGTGCTCTTGATCTTCGAGTTGAAATCGGGCGGGTTGCCCGGGCTCTCGAGCGCGTTCACGCAGCTATTCGGATCCCCGGCGGTGGAGCATTTCGCTGACCATTCGGAGACCATGTACAGGTGTGAGGGCAGGCTCCACGAGGCGTTCGATTCGAAGAGATGGTCTTGCAGCGCAAAGTCTTTTGCGTACGTCCAGTAGTTGGGGATGTCGGCACCGGTCTTGTAGCCCATCACGTCGGTTGTCGACCCTGCCGCACAGGCGGGATCGTTCGGCGCGCACGACTTCTTCGCGCCCTCCGCTTGCGTCACGAATCCGTTCATCGAGCCGCCGTTGATGTCGGCCGTCGCGTTGGTCTGACCGTGGGGGCCGCCTGCGTTCTTGTCCGTCGGATCGTGGAACGGTGTGTCGCACGCGCCCGTTGCGGGGTTGGGAGAGCAGACGGTCGGCACCCCGTTGGCCATGGGGATGCCGTCGGCACCGGGGAAGGTACCGAAGTAGCTGTCGAACGACCTGTTCTCCTGCATGATCACGACGATGTGCTTGATCTTGTGGATTCCGGACGCCGAGGCACCCGACGCCTCAGTCACGCCCCACGCGACGCCGCCGCCCACTAAGCCGACGATCGCGATCGCCGCCACAAGGGAGAGCCGACGGTGGGCCGAGAACCACCGGGGTATCCGGCGGGATGCCCGTGAAGCCTCACGCGTTGGTGACATTGTTGCTCCGCTTCTCTGCGACGTCTTCGAGCTTTGAGGAGAGCACCTTCTCGCGCCGATGTCAGGGTTCGGTAAAGACGGGACCTCGATTCGATCAATCGTCGGGGAGCATCCAGACGGTTGCCCACGTGACAACCTTCGACTCGGCGGCGGCGGCGTCGAGGTCGAGGTCGAGGTCGAGGTCGACTACGTTGTGGACAGACGGAAGAAAGAAGGTTCTCGCCGTGGCTTCGCGATCTGACGGCACCCCTCGCTCACGGAGCGCCGCTGCTCCCCTCACGCCGGTCACGGTGGCGTGGTTGCCTGAGCCTGCCGGGCATGACTTCACGGCGGCGAGGTCCTACCTGTCGCTGATTCTGCGGCGGAAGGTCGCGAAGACCACCGCCGCCAAACTCGCGCGAGCGCACACCGTGTCTTTCAAGGCAAAAGACATCCTGCGTGCCAGCGAGTTGCCCCTTCTGCCGGAGACCAATCCCGATGTGAAGAAAGAACTCGCCCGGATCTCTGCGGGGGAAGCGCTTTCGCCCTGTCTCTTGGTGCGGGGACAACTCGGCGCGGGAAGGCCGGCGCAGATCGCCGACGGGTATCACCGGGTCTGCGCGTCGAATTACGTCAACGAGGATGCGGACATCCCCGTCCGGATCGTGAGCCTGTAGTCGATGGCGCGCGACGTCGCGGCGGTGGGGGACGGTCGCGCCCACGCGGAACTCTCGTCCCGGGATCGGGCGTTCGTCGCCGGATTCAATGACCTGCGCCTCGAATGGGTTCGGATCGGCGCCGAGCTGTTCGGCACATTTCTGCTCGTCCTCGTCGCCGTCGGCGCGGGGATCGTGGACTCGACCACTCACGGCGGGGTCGGTCGTCTCGCGGAGATCGCCGCACCCGGGCTCATGGTGATGGCCATCATCCTGTCGCTGGGTGCGATCTCCGGTGCACATCTCAATCCGGTCGTGACGATCGCGTTCGCCTTCCGGACCGATTTCCGGTGGAGCCGAGTCCCCGGATACATCGCCGCCCAACTGGCCGGCTCCGTCGCCGCATGCCTCATTCTTCTGGCCGTCTTCGGACATCACGGTGTCGACGGAGCGACCATTCCCGGAGCGGCATTCACCTCGTGGCAGGCGGCCATTGTTGAGGCGCTGCTCACCCTCGGTTTGGTCACCGTCGTGCTCGGAGCGGCATCGGGCGCCCAGAACATCGGCCCTCTGTCGGCCATCGCTGCCGGCGGCTATGTCATCCTGGCCGGACTCTGGGCCGGTCCGGTCAGCGGTGCGTCGATGAATCCGGCGCGGTCTTTCGGCCCGGATGTGATCCGGGGCGACCTCTCGACCCTCTGGATCTATCTCGTCGGACCGCTCGCGGGCGCGCTCCTCGCTGTGCTGATTGCTTTCCTCCTCCGTGGCCCGGGTGGAAGCGCAGCCGCGACCCGGGCGGCCGAGGGGACCGGCAGGTAGAGGGCTCGCGCCTCGAAGAGTGCCCGCCCCCTTCGCTCCGTTCGCCGTCTAGCCTGGGCGGATGACCTCCGTGCCGTCCGAGTTGCTCGACCTCGCCCGCGCCATCACGATCGAGGCGGGCGAGCTTGCGGCTCGGCGACGCGGCGAGGGCGTCCAGGTGGCGGCCACCAAGTCGACGATCGTGGATGTCGTGACCGAGGCCGATCGCGAGGTCGAGCTCCTCATCCGCAGCCGTCTCAACGACGCCCGACCCGACGACGCGATCCTCGGCGAGGAGGGCGGATCGGCATCCGGCACCAGCGGACTCAGCTGGCTCGTCGACCCGATCGACGGCACCGTGAACTACTTGTACGGCATCCCGCACTACGCGGTCAGCATCGCCGTCGTGGAGGGCGAGCCCGACCCGCTCACCTGGACGGGGCTTGCCGGATGCGTGCTCAACCCGGCGATCGGTGAACTCTTCACTGCCGCACGGGGCGAGGGCGCGTACCTGGCCGGCGCGCTCAGTGCGACCGTCCCGATCCGGGTCGCCGCCCCCGTGCCCCTCGAACTCGCGCTGGTCAACACCGGGTTCGCCTACAACGGGACCACGCGCGGTCTGCAGGGTGAGGTGGTCACGCGGTTGCTGCCTCTGGTGCGTGACATCCGCCGCATGGGGACCGCCTCGCTCGACCTGTGCATGGTGGCGAGCGGCCGCACGAACGCCTACGTCGAGCGCACCCTGAGCCCGTGGGATCACGCGGCGGGCGCGATCATCGCGCGGGAGGCGGGAGCGGTGGTGAAGGGCTTCGGCGATGCCGCGCCCAGCCGTG
>JALYHS010000275.1 GCA_030776385.1 Actinomycetota bacterium | reverse complement strand
GCCGAAGCCCGGCCTCATCCCGCTGCGCCCGCTCACGCTCGGCACGATCCTCGGCGCAGCGTTCCAGACCCTGCGGCGCAACCCCGGCGCCACTCTCGCCCCCGCGCTGATCCTGACGATGATCGTCGCCGTCATCCAGGCCCTCGGCTCCGCCGGTTTCCTGACCCAGTACCTCGGAGCGGTCACCGACCTCGGCACGAGCTCCGGCTCCGTCTCGTTCTCCAGCGGTTCGTCGGTTCCGGCCGGCCTCCTCTCCGGTGGAGTGGGGCTGGTCGCCACCTCGCTGGTGTCGAGCATCTTCACGCTGATCGTCACGGCGATCGTCGCGGGCATCGTCACCCTGCAGGTGGCGAGCAGCACGCTCGGGTCCCGCCTGCGCCTTGGTGGCCTCTGGGGCAGGCTGAGCGGCCGCCGTGGCGCCCTCATCGGATGGGCCCTCCTCAGCGCAGCCGTCGTCCTTGTGGCTCTCGGCGTCGTGTTCGGACTGCTCGTGCTTCTCGGCTCGACGGGAAGCGCAGGCGTGGGAATCGCCGTGCTTCTGGGGCTCGTCCTCGGGGCCGGACTCGTCGTGATCTCCGCGTGGCTGTGGGTGAAGCTCGGCTTCGTTCCGGCTGCACTCGTGCTCGAACGGACGAGCATCCGTCTGAGCATGGCGCGGTCGTGGGCGCTGACGCGCGGGTCGTTCTGGCGAATCTTCGGCATCCGACTGCTTGTGCTCGCGATGATCTCGGTCGCGACTCAGATCGTCGCGGGGCCGATCTCGCTCATCTTCAGCCTGGGCGGCACGGTCCTCAGTCCCAACGGTGCAAGTACTACTGCGGCAACCAACAGCCTCGTCCTGAGTCTCATCGTCACGCAGGGCGTCACGGCCATCGTCTCCGCTGTCGGGCTCGTCGTATCGAGCGCGACGACGTCGCTGCTGTACCTGGACCGGCGCATGCGGCTCGAGGGTCTCGACCTGGACCTTGCCGGCTACGTCGAGCGCCGTCAGTCGGGCGAACAGGGTCTCCCCGATCCGTATCGCACTCCCGGCGACCCGGTCGGAGCCGTGTGAGCGCTGTGATGCTGTCGGACAGCGCGGTCGTCCCGTTCAGTGTCCCGGTCGATGTGCCGGTCAATCCAGACGCCCCGGAGGCGCAGCGCTGGCTGATCGCGGAGTTGGCGAAGTCGCCGTATCAGTCCGCGAAGCCGAGCTTCTTCGATCAGCTGGTGAAACAGATCGAGGACTGGATCAACTCGTTGATCAACGGACTCGACTCGGTCGCGATCCCGGGGGCGGGTAGCGTGCTGAACCTGATCCTCCTGCTCGGGGTGATCGCGGTGCTGGTGATCGCGTTCCTGGTCTTCGGCCTGCCGCGCCTGAATCGGCGCAGCGCCGTGACCGGCGAGCTCTTCGGCGAGGATGACCTCCGGGACGCGGCCGCGCTGCGCCGGGATGCCGAACGGGCGGCGGCCGCGGGCGACTACACGACGGCGATCGAGGAGTTGTTCCGTGCCCTCGCCCGCAACCTGGACGAGCGAACCCTGGTCACCTTCTTCCCCGGCAGCACCGCCCGCGACGTCGCGGCGAGGGCCGGCGCGGTGTTCCCGGATGTCGCCGACAGGTTGCTCGGAGCGGCCAGCGCCTTCGATGGCGTGCGCTACCTGGGGGCGACGGGGACGGCCGAGGAGTGGCAGCGCCTGGTCGAGCTGGAGCGCGAGGTGCGCACCGCGCAGCCGGCACACGAGCACCTCGTCGACGAGATCCCCGTGCCACGGTGAGCACGATGACTTCCGAGGTGCTGACGTCGTCACCTCGCCGCGTGCTCCGTCGGCGCGCCGTGTGGATCGTCGTGATCGCGATCGTCGTGCTTGCCGCGGTCGCGCTGGTGATCATCCAGAGTTCGGCGAACGCGTCCGCGGCTCGTCTCGATCCCACGAACCCGGGCCCCGGTGGGTCACGCGCCCTGGCTCAGGTGCTCGAACAGCACGGGGTGACGGTCGTGCCGACCGACTCGCTGGAGGCCACCCGCGCGAAGGTCCGAGACCCGAGCGACACCACGATCCTCGTCTTCGACCCGAACGCTTTGATGACACCGGAGCAGCGGACCGCACTGCTCGGGTTCGGCACCGACGTCGTCGCCGTCGAACCGGGACTTCTCGCGCTCACCGAGATCGCCCCGGGCGTCGACCTAGCCGGACAGCGGAGCAGCACGTATTCGTCCGACTGCGACGTCGCTGCGGTGCAGAAGGCCGGCACCGTCACCGGATCGGGTCTCGGCTATCGCATCGATTCGCTCGACACTCAAACAACGGCATGCTTCACCTCGAAGGGCGTGTCGGGCCTCGTGCAGCAGCGGGACAAGAGCCGCAGCATCACCGTGCTCGGCCTCGGCTCGACGTTGGAGAACGGAACGATCGCCGGCAGGGGCGACGCCGCCCTCGCGCTCAACCTGCTCGGCAGCCACCACACCCTCGTCTGGTACATCGCGGGCTTCGCGGATCTGCAGGGCGGATCCGGGAAGACCCTCGCCGAGCTGACGCCGAACTGGGTGACACCGCTGCTCGTCCTGCTGGCCATCGC
>JALYHS010000274.1 GCA_030776385.1 Actinomycetota bacterium | reverse complement strand
CCGTGGTGCCGGACGTCGGGAACCGTGGCGACGCGTGGATCGGGACGCTCGCGATCATGATCGTCAGCGGCGCCTGGATGGGCGTGCTGATCGCCGGCGGCACGATGCGGATGCTCCAGTTCATCGCCTGGATCTTCATCTACGTGTTCTTCGGCCTCGCCATCACGGTGCAGCTGCGCAGCGGCCAGCTCTCGGGCACGACGCCGGATCTGAATCCGGCCCTCGACTGGCCGACGGTCGGCGTGATCGTCATCGGGATCGTGGCCTTCGGCACCGGGATCGCGGTGGAGAGCGTGCGATCGCGCGGGCATGCCCCTGCATCCCGGCCCGTCGCCCCGCGGCGCGCAGCCGTGCTGGTCGTGGTCGGGCTGGGGTTCGTCGTCTACACCATGTCGAAGGTGGGGCTGGGCGTGCTGTTCACCAGCCGCGAGGCGCACGACGTCGTGTTCGCCCAGGTGTACCCGGACCCGTCGACCGGCGCAATCATCCACGCGCTGGGCATCTGGCCGGTCGTCGTCGGCAGCCAGGCGCTCGTCCAGTGGGCGCGATCACGGCACGGCGCGGATGCTGGTGCCCGCCGCGACCGCTTCCGCGCGCGCGCCACCGCGATCGTCGCCGCGCTCGTCGAGCTGACCTACGTCAACCCCATCAGCAGCGCCCGGTACGTCTTCGGCACCGTCTGGGGCAGCTACCTCGCGCCGCTCAACCTGTTCCGCACCCGTGTGAGCACCGCCATGACGATGCTGGGGGTCGTCGCCGCGTTCATCCTGCTCTTCCCGATCGCCGACGCGTTCCGGGCGACGACCTCGAACGTGACGATCACCCGCGCCGGCTTCTTCGAGGAGTACGAGGTCAACGGCGACTACGACTCGTTCGGGCAGGTCTCGAACGCCATCCGCGTCGTCTCCGAGGGCGGCCTCACCTGGGGTCGGCAGTTCCTCGGCGTCCTGCTGTTCTTCGTCCCTCGAACGATCTGGTCCAGCAAACCCACCGACACCGGCATCCTGCTCGCCGAGCGGCGCGGGTACTCGTTCTCCAACCTCTCGGCCCCGCTGTGGGCGGAGGGGTACATCAACTTCGGCGTCGTCGGCGTCGTCGTGCTGTTCTTCTTCGTCGGGCTGCTCGTGCAACGGCTCGACGCGCAGGGCGCGGCGGCCCTGCGCCTCGGTGGAGCGGCCGCCCTGCCGGCCTCGATCCTGCCCTTCTACGTCTTCATCCTCATGCGGGGCTCGCTGCTGCAGGCGACGGGATCGCTGGTCGTGATGATCGCCTCCATGTGGTTCGTGCGCGAGCGCGATCCACGCGCCTCCTGGCGCACCCGACGCCGTCGCAGGAGCTGACGGGCCTCAGCGCCGCAGCCGCTCCAGTCGTCGGATACGGCCGACCAGTGCCGGGGCGACGTCCCCGCGGAGGGCGACGAGGTCCTGCAGCAGCTTGGCGGCACCGTATCTCGGCACCCCCAGGATGCGTCCGGCCCGCTCGTTCCACACCTCCGCGGGCGCGCCCCAGAACCAGGACCTCGACTCGAGCGCGGCAGCGTGCAGTCGAGGGATCCCGGTGCGCTTCTCCGCGGGGAGGTGCCACATCGGCATCGAACCGACCGCGTCCGGAATCCGGCGCAGGTTCCACGGTTTCGTCCAGATCCGCTCGATCCACGCGTTGCCGGTGACGGCCGATTCGGGCATGGGGTCTGCGACCGAGAGGATGTGCGCCTCCTCGTTCGGATGCGCCTCCCCCCGCTCGCGCTGCTCGAGCGTCCACGCGTAGACGGCCTCGCACGCGTCCACCACCCCGGCGAGCGCGGACCGGGTCCCTCCGACGAACTCGCCACCCTGGTACACGGGCACGAAATCCGGCGGCGTGCCGCGGAGGGCGCGCACGTACCCCGCCAGATCGCGGCGGCTCGCACCGTTCGCGACCTCGTCCTCCCCGTACGGGACCCGCATCGAGACCCGGCCGAGGCGCGCGATCTCCTCCCCGAGTCGGCTCAGCGAGCCGCGCACGACGACGTCGCTGTCCACCACGATGATCGGCTGCGCAGGGTCGTCCCCGACCTGCAGCGCGGCCCGCAGCACGTCGAACAGGAAGAACTGGTTCTGCCAAGCGGTGAAGAGCTCCCGCGCAGGCAGATGGCGGTTCTCCACCACGCGCACCTCGACACCCAGCCGTCTCCACCGGTCGCGGCGCTCGACGGACACGATCGTCTCGGCGAGCGGATTCAGGACGACCAGGCACGGGTTGTGCGGGTTCCATCGTCGGAACGAGGCCACGCAGACGTCGACGCATCGCAGGTACACCTCGTACGTCGCGCTGCTCGAGGACGAGCCCCGGATCTGCGGGTACCAGCCGGCGTGCGCGAGATCGTCGGCGTGGAACCAGGTGACGAGGCCGATGGGCGCAGCGGTCTCGGGACGGGTCAAGTCATTCCCACTTCACGTCGGATCTGAGCACCCGGGCGGGTGACCCGCCGATCAGCGAGTTGGGCTGGTCGAAGCTGCGGGTGACGGTCGAGTTGCCTGCGACCACGCACCCGTCGGCGATGCTCACGCCTTTGTACACGTGAACGCCGTTCCCGATCCACACCCGGTCTCCGATCGTGATCGGCGCACTGCTCGCCCGCAGGCCGGCCGGACCGCGGAACGCGTGCCGATCGTCGTCCAGGAGCTGCACGCCCCACGCGATCGCGCAGTCGCGTCCGATGGTCACGGCTTCGGCCACGACGGCGAGCACGTTCGGTGAGAAGTAGGTGTTGTCCCCGATCGTCATGGTGCCGGTGTCGAGCACGTCGAACCGGCAGCCGGCGGCGATCTTCACGTTCCCGAGGATCCGCAGGCGCCCACGCACCCGGATGAGGCCGTGCACACGACGGTCGACGAATCCGAAGAACGCCGTGCCCAACAGAAGCCGCGCGCCCGGCGCGAACTCGATGCGCCGCATGCCGACCACCCGGAACGAGCGGGTGAGGGTGATCGGCCGGCCCCGCAGCCGAGCGAAGGCGGTCCGGACGATGGAGACGCGGAAGTCACCGACCAGGGCGCGTCGCAGCGTCGTCAGGGAGTACCGCCTCATGCGGCGTGACGCTATCGCGTCGCCTCACCGGCTGCGGCCCCGTGCCTGCCTCCTCACCCCGCAGGAGCGGCCCGGATGGCGTGCAGCACCCGCTGGGCGATCGCCGCATGTCCCGCGTCGTCGACGTGACCGCCGTCCGACAGCACCATGCCCGGCACGATCACGTCCGGGGCGATCAGCGACACATAGGTGGCGCGCGTGTGGCGAGCCGCAGCCTGCACCGCGGCGTCGATGCCGACCACGGGCCCACCGACACCACCGGTCGTCGACGGGCCGATCGCGTAGATCCGCGCCGATGGCAGGGCCTGGCGCAGTCGTTCGAACACGTCGTTGATGGCGGTGCGCTCGGCCGATGCGTCGGTCTGCCACGCGCCGAAGTCGTTCTGCCCACCGCTCACCACGACGATGTCGGGGTCGGCGTTGATGGCGCGCTGGACCATCTGCTGGTAGTTCGGGCAGAACGGCAGCCCGCAACCGGATACGCCGGAGGTGGCGACGTACCCGGTCCCCCCACGGCCGAGGTTCACCTCCCGCCAGCCCGCCGCCACGGAGACCCTGGTGGTCCAGCGCCCGGCGGGTGCCGAGGCGCCGACACCCTGCGTGTACGAGTCGCCGATGAACGCAGCGACGAGGTGGGCCGGCCGGGTCGGGCCCGGGCTGCCGGCGGCCAGCGCACGGACGCCGAAGAGACCGCCCGCACCGATCACCACGACCATCGCCAGCACGAGCAGCCACCGGGGCGCACCCGAGTGCGAATGCCGCAGCCACTCCCCGAGCCGTTCGCGCATCGTCCGCGTCACCTCCGCCGCATCGCGGGATCAGCTCCGGACGACGCCCTCACCAGTACCCGTGGATCAGCACGAGCGCGCCGGCGTTGGCCTGGTCGGTACCGCTGACCGAGACCACCAGCTTCGCGCGAGGGGCCGAGCTGCACAGGAACGGCGGATCCAGGTCCTTGTGAGCCCGGTAGCCGCCGGCGGCCGGCCCGCTGGCGGTGAGGGTCGCGATCTCGGTCGCGGTCGACTCCGATGACGCCAGGGTCCAGGTCGGCGTGCCGTACGAGGTGACCGCGTGGGGTGCCCCCAGCACCTCGAAACCGGTGACGATCGCCCCGACGGGAAGGTTGGCGGTGAGCCTGCCTGATGCCGGCACACCGTTGCTGCCGCGCAGCGACAGCACCCGCTGTTCGAGCACCTGACTGAGCTGACCGCGGTAGCCGATCGTCGCATCCCACACGTTCGAACCCGCCCCGCCGGTCGGATCGCCGCTCCCCCCGCGGCAGGCGACGAAACGGACCGGTGGCTGCGCCGCGTCGTTCACCGCCGGTGCCAGGTAGCGGACGACGTCGCTCGGGGTGTGACGCTGCAGCCACCCGCAGTTCGTGAAGGAGATGCGGTGGTCGTGCGCCCAGTCGCTGATGGCGAATTCGACCGCGACACCCCCCGCCAGCACGCTGTCGTAGAAGGAGTAGATGGGACCGTCGACATTCGCGTAGCCGATCCGGATGATGTCTCCGGCCTCGACGCTGTTCGACTGCGAGGACCAGTCGACGTTGTGGAAGGTGACCTGGCCCATGGGCCAGTCGGACCGGAGCAGACCGGCGTACTTGCTCTTGCCCTCCACGCGGACGCCGATGGCGGTGAGCTGGCAGACCCCGAGCGCGTGCACCGAGCCGCGCAAGCGGATCAAGTAGCCGGGCGACCGCAGGCGCGAACCGAAGTCCGAGGCGTCCAGCCCGTAGATCTGGAACTGGCCACCCTTCGCCGCATCGATGAACGGCGCGCCCGTGGACCAGTGCGTGCATCCGAAGAACCAGTAGTTCACGAACTGATCGCTCGCGTCGACGTCGCCGATGAAGAAGAAGACGCCGTCGTCCTGGATCCCGGAGGTATGGCAGTCGAGGAAGACGAACTCGCTGTTGTTGTTGTCACCCTGCAGGGAGAATCCGTACTGGAAGTTCTCCCACGTGCAGTTGACGAACAAGTACCGCTGAGCGTTGTGCGTCGTCTTCGACAGGAAGAACGTCGAGCCCTTCGTGTCGGCGATGAAGGAGATCGACTCCATCTGCACGTTCTGCCACAGGTCGTTCCGGAGCATGACGTCGCCCCTGGACGGCGCGAACACGATCGTCGTGATCGCGTTGCCCGCGCCCCGCCATCGCAGACCGTTGATCTTGATCGGGGCGTTCTCGTTGCCGAGGAAGGCGCCCGGTGTCTTGATCACGTAGGTCCCGGGCGGGATGTCGATGACGACCGACCCGACTGGGTCAGGGCTGAGACCGAACGGGAGAAGGCGGCTCGCCGTCGCGGCCGTCTTCACCGCCGCCGCGAAGGCCGCCGAATCATCGGTGCTGCCGTCGCCGACAGCCCCGAGGTCCCGCACGTTGACCACTGCGGCCGCTGGAGACGTGAGTCGGGAGACGATCGATCTCGTCTTCTCGCTGACTCCCGCAGCCACGACGCGGTTCGACCCGGACTGGACGCCGGCGAACGCCAGCGGAGCCGTTGCATCCGTGGCCAGACCCGCCGCGAAACCGATCGCGCCGATGGAAGCGCCTCTGAGAAATCCCCGCCGGTTCTCTTCGTGCGGCATGGTCGGAGGGTACCTGGAGACGGCCCCGAACGGGTGGTCGGGTTCCAGGTCGGACGAGCGGTGTCGGTGCCGATGTCTCGACACCCTCGGCTAGCGCGTGACGTCCGGGTTCGCTCGCCGCTCGCGCAGCACAGCGAAGACGAGCCCGGCAGCGAGGCCGATGAACGCCCCGATCGCGATGCTGAGTCGCACATTCGGACTGACCGGCGATGTCGCCGGTGTCGCACGCTGCACCGTCGTCACCTGCACCACGTTGTCCTGCACCGTCAGAGACGGCGTGAGCAGACCGGTGCTCTCGGCCAGCGACGCCGCGACCGCGTTCGCGATCCGAGCGGCCTGCGTCGAGGACGGATCCGATGCGGTGATCGACACGACCTGGGTGTCGAGAGGCACGCTCGCGCTCACCTGGGAGGCCAGCGAACCAGCCGACTGCTTGAGGCCGAGGCGGTTGATCACCCGGTCCAGGACGACCTCCGTCGAGGCCAGGTAGGCGTAGCTCTTCACCACCTGCTGCGTATAGGTGCCGCCCTGGTTCGCGTCGGCGATGCCCGCGGGTGCCTGCGCCGCGACGACGATCGCGGCACTCGATTGATACTTCGGCGTCTGCAGGGCCGCGATGCCGCCGCCGGCTCCGGCACCGAGAAGCAGGATCGCGATGACTGCGACCCAGCTCGCGCGAAGCGCTCTGGCGAACTCAGGAACCGTCACTGCCCACCCATCCGATCGCGCGGCGCGTGCGTGGTCGAAGAGGGGTCACGCACACACCTTGATCAAGGACCACGCCGCCGTCAACCACTCGTCGAAGTCAGCAGGGGTCTCAGCACGACTGCCATCCTGTCGGCAAGCCGCTGGTTGCCCGCCGCGGAAGGCGCTGGTTGACCTGCCAGCCACTGCGAGTCGGCCGTCATCCAGCCTTCCTGCAC
>JALYHS010000273.1 GCA_030776385.1 Actinomycetota bacterium | reverse complement strand
CCCGGGGTCGACCGGCGGAGTCTCGACAGGCTCGACCAGCGGGGGCTCGACCAGCGCTCACGGGCGACGTGCGGGGGAAGGCGCTTAGGCTCAGACGGTGCAACGCATTGCGAGGGTGAGCGGACCGGCGGTCCTGCTTCTTGTCGCATTCATCTCGCTGTTGGCAGCCCTGTCGTTCGGCGGCGGCGCGAATCCCGGGATCGCGTTCGATCCCGGCGCGGTGGTGCGATACGGGGTCCCGATCTCCAAGCTCGTGGTCGATCTGTCGATCGCTGTCGCCCTCGGCGCGCTGGCCCTCGCCATCTTCGCGCTCAGTTCCCGCGAGAAGGAGTTCACGCGGGCCCTCGACATCGCGGCCGCCGGCGCGGGGGTCTGGACGGTCGCTGCTGCCGTCTCCGGCATCCTGGTCTTCTCGAGTGTCGCCAGCACGCCGCCCAGTCTGGACGAGGCATTCGGCCAGTCGCTCGGTTCCTTCCTGACCACCAACGCCCTCGGGCGTGCCTGGCTGACCACCGCCCTAATCGGAGCCGCGCTCACGGTCCTCTGCTTCGCGGTGCGCAACGTGACGGCGCTCGGCTTCGTCACCGTGCTCGCACTGGTCGGTCTGATCCCGCTCGCCGAGCAGGGTCACGCCGGCGACAGCTCGACTCACAACGCGGCCATCACAGCGATCTGGTTGCACGTGCTGTTTGCGAGCTTCTGGCTGGGCGGGCTGCTCACGCTCGTGCTGCTGCGTCGAATGCTGACACCGGAGCGGATGGCCGCGATCCTGCCGCGCTACTCGACGATCGCCCTGATCGCGTTCCTGGTGGTCGCCGCCTCGGGCACGGTGAGCGCCGTCATCCGCGTTGGGACTCTGCCCAACCTGCTCACGCCATATGGCGTGCTGATCCTGGTGAAGATCACCGCCCTGGGTGCGCTCGGCCTGTTCGGCCTGTTCTATCGTCGCGCGATCATCTCCCGGCTGACCACTACCAACGCCCGTCGGCTGTTCTGGATCCTCGCAACCGCCGAGCTCGCCTTCATGGGTCTCGCGGAGGGGGTCGCATCGGCACTCGCCGTCTCGGCTCCGCCGGTCGACGTGGTTTCGGCCTCCACGGTCGAAAACGTCACGCCCGCCGAGTACCTGACGGGCACCCCGCTTCCGCCCGAGCTGACGCCGGCCCGATTCCTCAGCGCGTTCAACCTCGACCTGCTCTGGGCGATCCTGTGCTTTTTCGCCCTGTTCTTCTACCTCGCCGGCGTGTGGCGGCTGCGTCGCCGCGGAGACAGCTGGCACTGGTATCGAACCGCGCTCTGGGTGTCGGGCATCCTGGTTCTGTTCTGGACCACCAACGGCTCGCTGAACGTCTACGAGCAGTTCCTGTTCAGCATGCACATGCTCGAACACATGCTCTTGACGATGGCGATCCCGGTGCTGTTGGTGCTCGGGGCGCCGATCACGCTCGCGCTGCGCACCATCAAGAAGAGGGATGACGGCTCCCGAGGCGCTCGCGAATGGATCCTGCTGCTCGTGCACTCGCGGGTGGCGGGCGTGCTCACGCATCCGCTGGTCGCCGCCGGACTGTTCGCGGCCTCGCTCTGGGTGTTCTACTACTCGGCGCTGTTCCGGTGGGCGACGATCGACCACGTCGGTCACGAGTGGATGATCTTCCATTTCCTCATCGTCGGCTACCTGTTCGTGCAGACTCTCGTCGGGGTCGACCCGGTCGGCAATCAGGCGCCGTACCCGCTGCGGCTCATCCTGCTGCTCGCCACGATGGCGTTGCACGCGTTCTTCGGTCTCGCGCTCATCTCGAACGCGGGACTCTTCCTCTCCGACTGGTACGGCGCGATGGGCAGGCAGTGGGGCGCGTCCCCGCTGTCGGATCAGCAGGCGGCGGGCGGGATCGCGTGGAGCGTCGGCGAGATCCCGACGGTGAGTCTCGCGATCATCGTCGCCATCCTGTGGAGCCGCAGCGACACCCGCGAAGCGAAGCGCCGCGATCGCGCGGCCGACCGCGACGGCGACGCCGACCTCGAGGCATACAACGCGATGCTCGCGGAGCGGTCCGGGCAGCGCTGAGCGCTTCGCTCCGCGCGACGAGCGCCGCGCGACGGTGATCGCCCCGTCGATCGCGACCCTCACATCGCCCCGCCTCGCGATCGCAAGATACCCGCGCCCGGCGAGACCGTCCCACCTCACGCGCTCCGCAAAGTACGCACGGTGCTTACTTTGCGGAGCGCCTCGGGGAGGGACAGCCGCCACAGACGGCTTCAGTGGGCGCCGACTGGCCGCCTCGTCAGCGCAGGGTCACGCTGATCGCGTCGTTCGCGCCGAGTGCGACGTCGGCCTGCACGCGGAACGGTACGTTCTGGTCGAACTGTGAGCTGGTTCCGTCGAATAGCGAGGTGACCGTGGCGACCAGATGCGCGGTGCCAGGTGTCGAGGGGATCACCCAGCTTCCGAACTCGGCCCCCGGCGCGATCGTGATCCGCGGCATCGCCACGATCGACCAGGTCGGCGCCGACGACAACCGGTTGTCCACCGCCTGGCCGAACGGGCAGCCGGTGGGGAAGAGCACGGTCTGTTTCGCGCACTCCCGCAGCCGGTCGTTGACGAGTGACGAGACGGTGGCGACGAACGCCGAGTTCGCCTGGGTGTCGACGGCGGCGTGCAAGGTCTGGTTGACCGTGTCGGCGAGGACGGCATCCGGTTCCGCGGTGAGGTAGCGGCTGGCGTGCGCGAAGGAGTACGCGCCAGGCACCAGCACCGCGTAGTCGACCTCGTTGTCGGCGCGCGTGGCGGAGACCTCGTCGAACCCGTTCACGGTGAAGCGCGGGTCGTGTTCGACGCTCAGCGAGACCGTCGCGACGGGGCTGACGGCGAAACCCCACTCCGGGAACAGCCCGAACTGGGTGCCGATCCGTTCGACCTGGAAGGTCGTGCTCCCCGAACCCCGCGGCGTCGTCCAGGAGTAGGTGACCAGGTGCCTGCCGCCGCGATCCTCGTCGCCGGTTTGGCGGATGTCGCTGAGCCCCGTCAGCGTCCCGTCCAGCAGCAGCGCGGTACTGGGTGCGTCTGCACCCTGCACGTCGGCACCTTGCCCACTCGGGCGCACCCCCGGGATCGTCAACGCGTCGGAGACGTCGTCGCGAGCCACCGCATCCAGGTAGACGCGGACGAACGAACCTGCCCCGAAGA
>JALYHS010000272.1 GCA_030776385.1 Actinomycetota bacterium | reverse complement strand
TGGTCGACCGCGGGCTCTAGGGCGGCTCTCCTTGCAGCCTCTCGCGAGGTGCGGAAAGGTTCGACGAGGCATTCACGTTCGGGCTCACTCAAGCGCGAACCTGAATGGCGGTTCCGAGCCCCCGAGCAGGCCGCGGCGACGGCGCGGCACCCGCCGCCTCAGCCCCCGGCCGCCCGAGACGGGCGACCGCGCAGGCCGAGCGAAGCCCAGAAATGGGCTTCGCTGCTATGCGCCCTGCGCTATCACGCTGACGTCGTTCCACTTCTCCCACGTCTCCAGACGGGACGCGTAGTCCGCCTTGGCGATGCCCAGGGGGGCGGTGCCGAAGAAGACGCGCAACGGCGGCTCAGCAGCATCCACGATCTTCAGGATGGCGGCAGCCGACGCGTTCGGGTCGCCCGGAGCGGAATTGCGGCTCCTACGCGCCGCGTCCACCTGCTCGTGCAGGGCTTCGTATGCCGGCAGCATGTCCGAGCGGGACGAGGACGAGCCCGCCCAGTCCGTGCTGAACCCGCCGGGTTCGATCAGGGTCACCTTGATGCCGAAACCGGCGACCTCCTGCGCAAGCGACTGCGAGAAGCCCTCGAGCGCCCACTTCGACGCGTGGTAGATGCCGACGAGCGGGAACGCGCTGATGCCGCCGATCGACGACACCTGAATGATGTGGCCCGAGCGCTGCTCGCGCAGGAACGGCAGTGCCGCCTGCGTGACCCACAGCGCGCCGAACAGGTTGGTCTCCAACTGGCGGCGCGCCTCGTCCTCTGAGATCTCCTCGATGAAGCCGAAGTGGCCGTAACCGGCGTTGTTCACGACGACGTCCAGGCGCCCGAAATGCTCGTGCGCCGTGGCCACGGCGGCGAAGTCGGCGGTGCGGTCGGTGACATCCAGCGCCAGGGGCAGGATCGCGTCCCCGAATCGCTCGACCAACTCGTCGAGCGACGACACGTCGCGCGCCGTCGCCGCGACCTTGTCGCCGCGTTCGAGGGCAGCGACCGCCCACTCGCGACCGAATCCGCGGGATGTCCCCGTGATGAACCAGATCTTCTCAGCCATGCGTGCTCCTTCTCGTACCGTCGACTCCCACGGTACGACCTCGTCCGCGCGCCCGCCGAGCCGGACCCGGACGCCCCGGCTTAGGCTGGAAGGGTATGAAGCCGCTGACCGACGCCGACATCCGGGACTCGCTGATCAACGCGAGCACCGCCGATGCTGCCCGGATGCCGCTCCCGGGCCTGCACGAGGTCGTCTGGGACGAACGCGAGTATCTCGGCTGGCGCGATCCCGGGTCGCCCCTCCGCGGCTACCTCGCGTACTGGCGCGACGGTCGGGCTGTCGGTCTCGTGCTCCGCGCCTCCGAGACGCGCCTGCGCGGTGGGGCGGCGGTCTGCTCGCTCTGCAACACGCCGCAGCCCGCCAGCCAGGTGACCATGTTCACCGCTCAGCGGGCCGGCCGTGCGGGCGAACGTGGCGACTCCGTGGGCACGTACATCTGCGCCGACCTCGCGTGCTCGCTGCTGATCCGGATCGCTCCCCCGCAGTACGAGATGCAACCCTCGCCGGATGTCGTGGTCGCCACTCGCGCGTCGCGTCTCGCCGAGCGGGTGGACAACTTCGTCTCTCGCGTACTGGAGGACACCTAGCTCGTTGTGCGCGGCGGCTACGCGGCCACGCTGGCGAGCGCCTGCTGCGCGGTCGGGAACGTGCCCACGACACGGCCACGCTGGTCGCGCACGGTGTAACTGTGGCGTTCGCGAGTGACCGTGGCCCGCACCGTGTCGGACTCCTCGTCGAGGATCGTCCAGCACCCGAGAGCGACTTCAGAGGTGGCGGTGTTGACGGTGGTGACGGTCATTGATCCTCCATGATCCGCGCGTCCTGGTGTCGGCGGACGTCATCGACGGCGGCCGCGAGCGTCGCCCGCTGCCCCACCTCGACGGCGAATTGGGGGCAGTCGCCCACGAGGGCCACATAGACGGGCCTCACGTATTCGATGTAGCCAAGCACGTCGCCTCGGTCGGAGAGTTCGAGAAGACCGTCGGGTCGGAGCCGGACGGCGACTCGGGTCGCACGGGCGAGAACACCGGCGAGGCTGGACAGCCAGTCGACTCCGTCGTCGACCGTGTGCTGGGCACTCAGCTTCGTTGCTGTTCCGCTCATGTCACCCCTTTGTAGTCGGGAGCATACCCCCGAACGGGGCCCAGACGGAGAAGTGAAGCTGAGAACCGGATCAGCGCCGGTGACAACAAAATGCCCCGTCAGGAGCTCGTCAACCGACCCACCTCGGCGACAAGTCCTGGCATGACTTTGCGCATGTACGCCGCCCAGACGAGGCTGACGATGAGGGAGACGATCCACCTTCGGCCGGGCTTGCCGAAAAAGGTGTATGTCCAGGTGATCAGCGTGCCCCCGTCGACCGCTTCGAAGCGCCACTCGGCGCGGGCGTGATCGATGATCGGTCCGAAGACCTTCGTGAACTCGGTGAGTTCGTAGGCGAAGAATCCCGGACGATCGACATCCGTCGTCGTCTCACGCACGGAGCTGCCGTCGGAAAGGTGCAGCCTGCGGGTCTGGCCCACGGCATCCCATGCGCCGGTCTGACCCTCGACACTCACGGTCGCGGGGACCACTCGGAACTTCGGGTAGAAGCGCGCCGGGTCGCTCGGAGTGAGGATGTCGAAGGTGTGCTCGGGATCGGCGGGCGCGATGCCCGTCGTCGTGGAGCTGGAGCCGCGGGATGCCATGGAAGAAGTTCGGAGCCGATGTCGCCGCGGGTGGCCCGGCGTCAGTCCGTGCGCTCGAGCAGGTGGAAGGGAATCGCCAGGGAGATGCCGACCGCCAGGATGCCGGCGAAGAACACGGGACCGGCCCACGCCTCGGGCACCGAGAACGCGTAGCCGAACAGCAGGAATGAGCCGACGAATAACGCAAGCGCCACGAGGAAGACGATGACCTTCATGGGGCAAGCCTATCGGGCGCTGTCAGCCGAGTTCTTCCCCGAGTAATCTCCATCCATGACCGATTTCTCTCCCGCGTCGGTTCCGGTGGGCACTCCGGTGTGGGTGGAACTGGCAGGCTCCGATCTGGATGCCTCCGCCGCGTTCTACGGGGCCGTTTTCGGCTGGAGCCGGGCGCCGTACAACCCCGAGACCTTCGACTTCTCCCTGGGCGACCTCGAGGTCGGCGGCCTGCTCCCGAAGATCGGCGACGCGCCAGACGCCTGGACCGTCTATCTGAAGGTGGACGACATCGCCGCGACCCTCGCCGCCGCGTCGGCCGCGGGTGGTCGCGTGCTGCACGAGCCGGTGCGCGAGGGCGACGACGGCGTCTGGGCTCTCCTCGA
Organism: Actinomycetota bacterium; assembly: GCA_030776385.1. Lineage (GTDB taxonomy): Bacteria > Actinomycetota > Actinomycetes > Actinomycetales > Microbacteriaceae > Lysinimonas. Next base: position 5,083 of record JALYHS010000272.1, on the reverse strand, counting down.
GGATCCGTCTGGAGCTGAGATCGGGGTCTGGCAGGCACACTCCTTCCCCGGCTTCGAATCCCACGGAGTGCCGGGAGCGCCCTGCTGGTTCGAGTTGCACACCAAGGACTTCGATGCAGCCGTGCCGTTTTACGAGAAAGTCTTCGGCTGCCGAACCACCTCGATCGGCGACGACGTGTTCCGGATGGTCGTGTTCGGTCGTCCGGACACCGCGTACGCCGGCATCTATGACGCCGCGAACAGCGATCTGAGCACTCGGTCCCAGTGGATGACCTACTTCGCCGTCGCGGATGCCGACGCTGCGGCATCCGTCGTCGTAGCTCACGGCGGCCGCGTGATCGACGGTCCCAGCGACACCCCCTTCGGCCGGATGTCGCATGCCGCCGACTCGACCGGCGCGACATTCACCTTCATCGAGCTCCCCAAAGGCAGATGATGCCGACCTTCACCACGACCCTGCACCAGCAGGGAAACAACGTCGGGATCATCGTGCCCGACGTTGTGGTCGCCGAGTTGGGCGCCGGAAAGCGGCCGCTGGTGACGGTGACGATCAACGGGAGCTACACCTTCGTCTACACGGTCGCCGTCATGGGCGGGCGCAACATGATCGGGTTCAGCTCCGCGCACCGCGCGGCGTCCGGCCTGAACGGCGGCGACGAGGTCGAGATCGAACTACAGCTCGAGACGGCGCCGCGCGAGGTGGAACTGCCGCCGGAGTTGAGTGCCGCGCTGGCCGCAGACCCCGTTGCTGCCGCCGCGTTCGAAAAGCTGTCGTTCACCTTCCGCAAGGAACACGCGCGCTCCATCACCGAGGCGAAAGCCGAGGAGACCAGGCAGCGCCGGCTCGACAAGATCATGGCGGGGCTGCGCGGCGAACGGTGATTCGCGGGAACGCTATCGCCAGGATTTCGGACCGCCGGAGCCCGCCGGGTAGGTGTCGAGCTGCACCGCGTTCTTCTTCCAGGCCGCGATCACCGGCGTGACGATCCGCCAGCACTCCTCCGCCACGTCGCCGCGCACCGAGAGAGTCGGGTCGCCGGCGAGAAGCTCGGCGAGCACCTCGCCGTAGCTCTGCAGCTCGCTCGGCGCGAACCGCGCCGCCATCGTGTCCCATTCGAGGTCGAAGGGATCGTCGCGACCATTCGTGACGATGTCCAGGGTGAGCTGAGCCGGGTTGAAGCCCACCCGCAGCTTGGCCTGACGCGAGGGTCCGTTGAATCCGGACGGCAGATGGGGAACATCCCGGAAGGTGAAGATCACCTCTTGGCGCGGATCGCTGATGGCCTTGCCCGACCGGAGCACGAATGGCACGCCCGCCCACCTCCAGGTGTCCACCGCGACGGTCATCTCGGCCAGGGTCTCGGTCTGTCGCGCGGGGTCGACGCCCGGCTCGCTCGCGTAGGCGGGAAGCATCCGACGACCGATCTTGCCGGCGGTGTAGCGGGCACGACGGCTGTCCGTACCGTTCTTGGCCCAGGGACGGGTCGCCCGCAGCACCTGTGCCATGCCGCCCCGCAGGTCGTCAGAGCTCACCGACGATGGCGGCTCCATCGTGGCGAGCGCGAGCACCTGCAGCAGGTGGCTCTGGATCATGTCGGTGAGCGCGCCCGCCCTGTCGTAGTAGCCGGCCCGCCCCTCAAGGGCGAGTGACTCCTCGAACACGATCTCCACGTGCGAGACGTTCTGGGCGCTGAGGAGGGGCTCGAATATCCGGTTGGCGAATCGCAGTCCGAGCAGGTTCAGCACGGTCGACTTGCCGAGGAAGTGGTCGACACGGAACACCTGATCTTCGGGCAAAACACTCCGCAGCAGCCGGTTGAGCGCCTTGGCGGAGGGGAGGTCTGTGCCGAAGGGCTTCTCGAGGGCGAAGACGATTCCGCTCGGGAGCGTCTCGCCGGCGAGCGCGGCGCAGGCCAGTGCCGCGACAGCAGGCGGAAGCGCGAAGTAGAGCGCGACCCGCCCGCTGGCGGCGTTGATCGCCCGCATCAGATCGGTGGCGCTGCCGGCGTCACCCTGCAGATAGAAGGACTTCTTCGCCACCTTCTCCCCGAGCGCCGATGGGGAGCCGGCGAAGGCCTTCCGCACCACGGACTGCCACTTGGCGTCGGTCATCGGCGCCCGGTCGACGCCGATCAGCTGCAGTTCCTGGCCGCGCGAGGACGCCAGCAGCGAGGCGAGACCCGGCATCAGCAATCGGGAAGTCAGGTCTCCCCCGGCGCCGAGGATGATCAGGGTTCCGATGCGCGATGCCGCCATCCTGCGAGGCTACCCCGCGTCGCCGACGGCAGAAGCACGGCGCGTTAGTCTCGCAGAATGCGGCGAAGCGTCTTCGCGATCTGGATCGGGTTGCTCGTTCTGGCCCTCGGCAGCGCGACGATCCGCTTCCTGTTGTTCGCTGTGCAGAACAGCGTTTCCCCGAACGTCAACCTGGCGTTCAGTTATGTCGTCGTCGTCATCGTCATCGTCGCCGTCTGGGTGCTGACGCTGCGGTTCATCGAGGGTCGCCAGCGACGACAGGCCGCCGCGATGCAAGCGCGCTACCCCGGGTCGGTGACGTTCCCGTCGCTGCCCACCCACGAACTCGACGCCTCCGTACGTCTGCTCGACCCGACGGTCGAACTCGAGAGCGTCGACGCCCTGACCATCCTGGTGGATGCCGCGGGCGTAAGCCTGCGCCGTCGCGGCGGCGACTCCACGGCTCTGCTGCTCGACATCGAGCGCACGAGGGTGCTGGATCTGAGCAGCCGGGTCGCGGGAGGGCGGCGGGGCGGGCATCCGATGATCTCGGTGGTGCTGCAGTCGGACGACGGGCTCATTCCGCTCTCCTTCCCGCTGTTCCAGTCGCGCCGACCGTTCCGACGCGCGACCGCAGCCGATGCAGAGCATCTCGTGGCCACGGCCAAGGCGGCCCTCGCCGGCTGAGACCCGCCTGGGTGTTCGCTCGCGGTTCGCGCCGCCGTGAGCCTCCGGTGCGAGCGTGGAGACATGACCACTGACGACGACCTCACCACCATCTCGACCATCCTGAAGAGTGCGCGCTTCGCGACCGTCACCACCCGGGGCGCGCACGGCGAGCTGCACAGCCGCCCCCTGGCGATCCTCGAGCACGACTTCACCGGCACGCTCTGGTTCTTCACCCAGGACCCGAGCCCCAAGACCGCGGAGATCGGCAAGCACCCCGAAGTCAATGTGGCGGTCGGGGACGGCAAGGGCTACCTGTCGCTCAGCGGAACCGCCAGCATCGACCGCGATCCCGCGACCATCGACAAGTACTGGAACCCCTACGCGGAGGCCTGGTTCGAGCAGGGCCGTCAGGACCCGAGCGTGGCCCTCCTGCGGGTCGACGTCGAGACCGCAGAGATGTGGGACACCGATCGGCCCGCGGTGGTGAAGGCCTTCGAAACGCTCAAGGGCATCATCACCAAGACGCCGCCCGACGTCGGCGAGAACACCACGGTCACGATCGGCGGTTGAGCAGCGCCACGCGGGCAGCGAGCGCGCGCTCCTTCTCGGCACCGGCCGCGTCGTTCTTCGTGCCGGCCCGCGAACCGGCGAGCTTCGCCCGGATGTGCTCACCGACCGTGATCGGCTCCGGGTAGCGGTCCGGATGCTGCGCATCAACGCTCCACAGCATCGTCGAGATCAACGCGTCGATGTCGCCGTCGTGGAAGAACGCCGCCGAGCGTCGGCGTTGGATCGTCCCGTCAACGATCGGGGGCTTCACACGATGGAGGGTGGACATCCACTGGTCGTTTGTCCACCGCCCGGTCACGTCGCCGAGGTTGATCAGGAGCGCGTCGGCTGCCGGGCTCACATCGTTCCACGAGCCGTCGCGCCCGAGCACCTGCAGGCCTTTGACCTGGTCGGCCCAGAGCACGGTGACGATGCCGTAGTCCGTGTGCTCCCCCATGCCGATGAGGTCGCCATCCAGCTCGACCCGACCTGGCGGGAGTGCGTAGTTGTTCATGCGAAGCACGTCGAGCGAGTGGGAGGTGTGCGCGGCGTAGAAGCCGGGCTCGAGCGCGAGAGCACGTTCGAAGATGTCGGTCATCGTGACGGCGACGCGGCGGGCTTCGGTGAAGTAGGCGTCGACGCGCCGGCGGAAGCCGTCCACCTGCGGCCAGACATTCTCCGCGTAGTCGTCGGCCGGCAGCTCGACTCCCGGGTAGTCGGATGCGGCGGCCCCCACGTTGAACGCCTCGAAGAAGTCGTTCATGCGGTTCGCGCTCTCGACGCCGAGGCTCAGGCTGAGCGACTCGGATTTCGGGGGCGAGTATCCGCGATTGATCTGCGGCGGGGTGCGCCACACCTTCTTGCTCTCCAGGTCGAGGACGAAGAACGCGTCCATCGCCGCCGCGAGCCCGTCGGTGACGTGCGCCGGGATCCGGTGGCCGACGATCTGCATGAAGCCGACCGAGCGGCACGCGTCATCCACGGCCGCGGCGACCGCGTCCCGCTGTTCGGCGGTTCCGTCCATCACGAAGGGCGTGATGTCGATGGTCGGAACGTGGAAGCTCATCGTCCGATTCTGGCCCGGAGGCGGCATCCGGCGTCAGAATCGAAACATGACTGTCATGCGGAGGCTGCCGGTGCGCTCCTCGGTGATCGCGACGGTCGGCTACGACGACGACACCGCGCTCCTCGAGGTGGAGTTCACGAGCGGCGACGTCTACCGATACTTCGCCGTGCCGCCCTCGGTGCATCGCGCGCTGATGGCAGCCGAAAGCCCCGGCGCATACTTCAACCGCCACATCAGTGACCACTACCCCATGCGGCAGCAATACTGACCCTCGCTGTCGAACTTGCTGGTCGAGTAGCCGCGCAGCGGCGTATCGAGACCCTTCCCCTTCCGTCAAGAAAGACAGCCCATGATCGCCCAAAACACCAGAATCATCGATCAGCTCGGCGCTCCGACGCTCGTCGTCATCGCGGCCAACATCGCCGTCTCGCTGTGGGTGTGGCTGGCCTTCGTGCTCACGGCGCCCCGCGATTTCGCGTCGTTCATCCTCACTTTGATGGTCACCACGATGATCGCGTCCGTCGTCCAGCTGTCGATCCTGACGCTCTCGCCTGCGCTCCGAGC
>JALYHS010000271.1 GCA_030776385.1 Actinomycetota bacterium | reverse complement strand
GCGTGATCGAGCTCGTCAGCGGTCAGGTCGTGCGCGACGAGCGTGCGGGCGGCTACCAGACCCAGGCCATCCCCGTGCAGACCTTCGACCTGAGCGGCCCGCTCCCCACCGGAGCGCCGACCGCGTCGATGCCGACGGTGCGGCCGCCGCAGTCCCGGACCGTTCGGGAGACCAAATGGACGGGACTGGACGACCTCGATGTCATCGCTGAGGGACGCGGCGACATCGCTGAGGCACGCGACAATATCGCTGACGCACGCGACGTCGACGACTTCGATGACGAATCGGATGCCCGTCCCGCAACCACCCCGATCGAGATCCCCGTCGCCCCTCCGCGCGTGGTCGCGGCTCCCGCCCGCGTGACCGCCCCCGCCCAGGTGACCACTCCGGCATCCCACGAGCCCGCCTCGCCTCCGCCACTCAACGAACCTGGACGTCGCGCATGAGACTCGGACTCATCCTGAAAGAGGTCGGCGAGGGCTTTCGTCGCAACCTGTCCATGGTCGTCTCGGTGGTGCTCGTCACCTTCATCTCGCTGACCTTCTTCGGCGCCGCGATCCTGCTGCAGTTCCAGATCAATCAGATGAAGGGCTACTGGTACGACCGAGCCCAGGTCGCCGTCTACTTCTGCACAGGGGTCTCGCCCGAGGCCGCATGTAACGGAACGGAGGCGAGCGCCGGCCAGATCGCCGCCGTCAAGTCGGAGCTCTCGGGCGCGACCCTCGGTCCGTACATCAAGCACGTCGACTTCGAGAACCACCAGCAGGCGTTCACGAACTTCAAGAAGCAGTTCTCGGGCACGTCCTTCGCCAGCCTGGTGACGCCCGACATTCTCTCGCAAGCGTTCCGCGTCAACATGAAAGACCCGAACCAGGCCGCAATCGTGATCGATCAGGTCTCGGGGATGCCCGGGGTCGAGCAGGTCGAGGATCAACGCGCGCTGCTTGATCCGATCTTCGCCATCATGAACGCCGCGAGTTACACGGCCATCGGCATCGCGGGGCTGATGCTCGTCGCGGCCGTGCTGCTGATCTCGACCACCATCCGCCTGAGCGCGTTCTCGCGAAGACGGGAGCTCGGGATCATGCGTCTGGTGGGCGCGTCGAACCGGTTCATCGAGACCCCCTTCATCCTCGAGGGGGTGCTCGCGGCGATGATCGGTTCGGTGCTGGCAGCCGGCGCGATCATCGCAATCGTGCACTTCTTCGTGCAGGGGTACCTGCAGCAGACCATTCAGAACACGGCGTTCGTGGGCATTCCCGATGCGCTGATCGTCGCGCCGATCATCCTGGCGGTCGGCATCATCCTGGCCGCGCTCTCGGCGAGCGTCGCGATCCGGCGGTACCTGAAGGTCTGATCTCGACAAGCTCGATCACCGGCTAAACTGACAGGCTGCGCACGGAGCCTGGAGGAGGTGGATCATGCCGAAGAAGGAACGCGGGAACGGAGTCGTCGCGACGAACCGCCGCGCCCGGCACGAGTACACCATCGAGGACACCTACGAGGCCGGGATCGTGTTGACCGGTACCGAAGTGAAGTCGCTCCGAGAGGGGCGCGCCTCGCTCGTGGACGGCTACGCCTTCATCGACGGGGGGGAGGCCTGGCTCGACGCCGTGCACATCCCGGAGTACACCGAGGGCACCTGGAACAATCACAGCCCGCGTCGCAAGCGCAAGCTGCTCCTGCACAAGGCCCAGATCATCAAGATCAGCCACAAGACTAAGGAGGGCGGCTACACGCTGGTCCCCCTGCAGATCTACTTCCTCGACGGCCGCGCCAAGGTCGAGATCGCGGTCGCCAAGGGCAAGCGCGAATACGACAAGCGGCAGACCCTCCGCGAGCGTCAGGACAAGCGCGAAGCCGACCGGGCGATCTCCTCGAAGCGGCATCTGGGAGAATAGCGGAGCCGAGGCCAGGGGCGTCGACTTGCCGTATGTCCCCCGTATGGTGGACACTGGAGAGAGCTCGGGGGGAGCTTTTCACGGCTACCCCCTCCCCCCTAAGGCTCAGGACATGCGCATCGCACTCGGACTTGACGTCGATGCCGTGCCGTCGTTCGCAGCGGTCCTCCGGCTTGAGCCCGGCGCTCGACCGTCAGCCCTCCCGGCGCCGAAACTGGGGACCCCAGTGCCCGGTCGGATCGATGCCCTTGTCGACGCGATCCACGAGGTGATCATCCAGGTCGGCGAACGCGAGGGCGTTGCGCCCGCGTCGGTCGCCCTCGTGCATCCACTCGACTGGGAAGTCCGACGGGTGCAGCGCCTGCATCGTGCCCTCGACCGTGCCGAGCTGTCCGACGTGGTGGTGCTCACCTCGGCCGCCGCGGCGGCGATCGGAGTGGATGCCCAGCACCCCCTCTCCAACGGTCGGCGCGTCACCGTGGTCGCAGTGCGTCCGGATGGCGCCGACGTGCAGGCGCTCCGCAAGGACGGCGAGCACGCCTTCCGCCCACTCGGTGCTCCGGTTCCAGTCGACGGCGTGACCGAGGGCGAGCTCGACGCACTCCTGCTCGCTCTCGTGGAGGCGAAGCTGCCGGGTCGCCTTCCGAGCTCGAACAACGACCCCGGTCTGCAGGCGGCGTTCATCGCCCTTGGCGAGGCGGTGCACGTCGCGCGTCAGAAGCTGTGCTCGGAGGATTCCGCACTCGTCGCCGTTCGTCTGCCCGGTCGCGCGGCGGTCATCCAGGTGCAGCGTGATGAGTTTCAGGCGGCGGCGGCCTCGCTTCTCGCGTCGGCCCTTCCCGCCCTGCTCGCGGCGATCCAGGCGTCCGCGGCGTCGACGGGTGGCGTCGACCAGCTGATCC
>JALYHS010000270.1 GCA_030776385.1 Actinomycetota bacterium | reverse complement strand
CGCACGTGCTCCTCGTGGAGGCGGCGGGCAAGCTGAAGCAGGTTGTTCGTGTTCCCCGGGTCCATCGACTCGGCGACCGACGCGGGCTCCGGCACGGCGACTGCGGCGGGCTCGGGGATCGGAGCGGCGACGACGGCGGGCGGTGCGGCCGGAGCGGCGGCGGCAGCGGCAGCCGAGGCGGCGGCGCTGCGTTGAAGCTCGTTGATGCGTGCGTCACCGGCGACGAGACGCTGGCGCAACTCCTCGTTCTCCTGGTTCAGTCGACGCAACTCGACGACCACTTCGTCGAGAAAGTCATCCACCTCGTCCTGGTCGTAGCCCTCGCGGAACTTCGTCGGATTGAACCGCTTGTTGACCACGTCTTCCGGAGTCAGAGCCATCTGAGTCACCTCGTCGTTTTCCATCATGTATTCAGTGGCACGTCATTCGGGAAGGAACTCGGTACCGCGGGTCGCACGCCTGTTTCGCGTGCAAGATTTCGGGCTCACCTAGAGGGTGAGGGTCCCAGAGTACACGCGAGGACCGAATCGACCCTAGGGGTCATCGCACCAGTCCGACCACCCAGATGAGGACGAGGCAGGCGAGCATCACGATGCTCCAGGAGAACTCGAGCTGCGCCGCACCGACCTTGACGGGCGGCACGGCACGACGCACGACTTTGATGGCCGGATCGGTGACGGCGTAGCTTGCCTCGGCGATCACCAGACCGACCCCGCGCGGCCGCCACCCGGGCTGAAGAACTCGCACCCAGTCGAAGACCAGTCGTGCCCACATGAACACGAAAAAGACAACGAGCACCAGAAGGAGTGCGCTGAGAGCGAGCTCAGCAGCGGTGTCCACCCTCGAAGGCTACGCGCTCGCGTGCCCCGACTCGGCGAGCGGACCCACAGGACCGATCAGCCGAAGAAGCCGGCCTCGACGTCACTCTCGACCTCGGCCTGCTCCCCGCTCACGGCGACGTGCTCCGGCGAGAGCAGGAAGACCTTGTTGGTGACCCGTTCGATCTTGCCGTAGAGGCCCTGGGACAGACCGCTGGCGAAGTCGATGAGTCGACGCGCATCCGGTTCCGTCATCTGGGAGAGGTTCATGATGACGGGAACGCCCTCGCGGAAGCTCTCGGCGATCGTCTGCGCATCGCGGTACTGACGCGGGTGGACGGTGAGGATCTCGTTCATGCCCGACGGCGGCGTGTGCCGTGTCGCGACCGGGCGGCGCAAGGGGGTCACCGGCGCACGATTCACCGAGGCCGAACTCGAGGACGAGTGTGCGGCCGCAACCGGAGCGGCGGGAGCCGACGGTGCGGCGTCTTCGTACTCCTCATCGGCCAGGCCCAGGTAGACCATTGTCTTGCGCAGCGGGTTCGCCATGTCATCCTCCGAAGGATCGTGCTTCGTGTCCGAGATTAACCGGCGGTCGGTCGTTTCCCGGTGATTGCGGTCCCGATGCGAAGGTGTGTCGCGCCTTCGAGGATCGCCTCGCGGAAGTCACCGGACATCCCCGCCGAGATGGCGACGGCATCCGGGGCCCGAAGGCGCAGAGATTCGGATGCCGCGCGCACCCGCTCGAAGGCGCGTCGGGGATCCTCGCCGAGGGGTGCGACCGCCATCACCCCGCGGAGCACGAGGCCGGGCGTCAGCAGTACGCGCTCGGCCAGCGGCTCGAGAGCAGCCGGGTCGACGCCGCCGCGACCTGGGTCGTCGCTGAGGTTCAGTTCGAGGAATATGTCGAGCGGCTCGGCATCGGCCAGGGGTAACGCGAGCGCCGAGACCAGCGAGTCACGGTCCACCGAGTGCACGGCCCGCGCGTAGCGCCGCACCGCCTTCGCCTTGTTGCTCTGCAGTTGCCCGATGAAGTGCCAGGCCAGCGCGAGGTCGACGAGCTCGGCGGCCTTGGCTGCGGCCTCCTGGTGACGGTTCTCCCCGACGTCGCGCACCCCGAGTTCGGCGAGCTCCCTCACGAGCGAGGCGGGGTGGAACTTCGTCACCACGATCCGCGTCAACCCGGACGGGTCGCGACCGGCCTCGCGCGCCGCATCCGCGATCGCTGCGTCGACCCGCGCCAGGCGCTCCCGCAAACCCGGATCAGAGCTGCTCACGTGAGGCGGTGCTCACTTGAGGAAGTCGGGGACATCCAGGTCGTCGTCATCATCGAAGTCGCGGTCGCGCGGCGCGGCTACAGCTGGAGCGTCGGGCTCCGCGCCCCACCCGCCGGTGGAGATCGTGCCGGTCGAGTTCGTTTCGACGGTGTCATTCACCGCCGCCCCGACGGCGACCGGGATCGCCGCCTCGACGAAGTTCGTGCGACGCTCCGAGAGCGGCTTGGGGACGAAGTCGCCGCCGTCGAACCCGGCGGCGATGACGGTCACGCGCACCTCATCGCCCAGGGTGTCATCGATGACGGCGCCGAAGATGATGTTCGCCTCGGGATGCACGGCCTCCTGAACGAGGCGGGCGGCGTCATTGATCTCGAAGATGCCGAGGTTCGATCCGCCTTGGATCGAGAGCAGCACACCGTGCGCTCCGTCGATGCTCGCCTCGAGCAGCGGAGAGGCGACGGCGAGCTCGGCCGCCTTGATGGCGCGATCGGCTCCCCTGCTGGCGCCGATGCCCATCAGCGCGGACCCCGCACCCGACATGACCGACTTGACGTCGGCGAAGTCGAGGTTGATCAGGCCAGGAGTCGTGATGAGGTCGGTGATGCCCTGCACGCCGGCGAGGAGCACCTGGTCGGCCGTCGAGAACGCCTCGAGCATGCTGATGCCGCGGTCGCTGATCTCGAGAAGCCGGTCGTTCGGAACGACGATGAGCGTGTCCACTTCGTTCTTGAGGTTGGAGACACCGAGCTCGGCTTGAGCCGAGCGGCGCTTGCCCTCGAAGGCGAACGGCTTGGTGACGACGCCGATGGTCAGAGCGCCGATCGACTTGGCGATGCGGGCGACCACGGGGGCTCCACCGGTTCCGGTTCCGCCTCCCTCGCCCGCGGTCACGAACACCATGTCGGCGCCGGCCAGGGCCTCCTCGATCTCCTCCGCGTGATCCTCGGCGGCGCGTCGGCCGACCTCGGGGTCCGCTCCGGCACCGAGGCCACGGGTGAGTTCGCGACCGACGTCGAGCTTGACGTCCGCGTCGCTCATCAGGAGGGCCTGCGCATCCGTGTTGATGGCAATGAACTCGACGCCCCGCAGACCGAGCTCGATCATCCGGTTCACCGCGTTGACCCCGCCGCCGCCGATGCCGACGACCTTGATCACCGCGAGATAGTTCTGGTTCGATGTCACGTCCGGCCTCCGTGCGGATTGCGAAAGTCTCAACCTCTAGTTGAAGTTCAGAGTCTTTCTCACTACTATGTCCGTTCCACAAACTACGGTGGCATGCTCCCCCAGGCCGCCAAGGGCGCGCGTGTCGCCGGAAAGAGCAAACGAACTTCACCCGCACGCAGGGTCGCGGTTGGCGGGTACCGGCGTGCTGAGAGGAAGCTCAGCCCTGGTGGAAGACGGCGGTCCCCGAGGCTGAGACGTCGTACTCGCCGGCGCCACCTCCGCCGTGGAGAGCGATCAGGTCCGCGAGGAGGCGCGCCTTGGCATCCGAGCCATCCGAACTGCCCCACACCACACGCTGGGTCGACCCGATCAGCGTGAGCGTCACGTCGTCGTGGGTGAGGGCAGTGATCGTGTCGACCTTCGACAGCACCGAGGCCGGCAGGGCGAGCAAGACCTGCGTCATTGAGGCGAAACCCGGCCCGGTGATCTTCCCGGTTCCCAGTTGGACGAGGGGATAGCCGTCCGGTCGGGTTGGGGAGGTCTGGATCGCGACGCCAGCGGGGTCCACCAGCTCGAAGCCGGATGCGGTCTGGATCGTTCCGACCGGCGTTCGCTCCACGACGTGGATCACGAGCGTGTCGGGCGGGACGACCTCGGTCACATAGCTGCGGATCAGGCTGAACGGTGCGAGTGCCGTGGTGAGACGCCCGTAGTCCAGCAGCGCGAGGGGCGTACCGAGCTGCCCGTCGACCGCCTTCTGCAGCTTGGCCGTGTCGAGACGCGATGTGCCGTCGATCGTGATGGTGCGCAGCGCGAGTAGCGGGGAGAACACCGCAGTGAGCACGAGTGCCAGGATCGTCACGAGCAGGCCCGCCGCGATGATCCAGGTCAGGCGCCGACGGCGGGACTGGCGCGTGAAGCGTTTGACCTCCTGCCGTTCGTACCTTTTGCGGGCCCGCTCGGCGGCATGGAACTCGGCTCGGGCGGTGCGGTCGCGGGAGGGGGCGGCGGTCCGGGCGGACCGGGCGGAGCGCTTCCGGGTGGGTGTCGGATCGCCCTTCGG
>JALYHS010000269.1 GCA_030776385.1 Actinomycetota bacterium | reverse complement strand
CTTCCAGGCGGGTCTCGATGTCGAACCGGGTGGTCCGCAGCTCGTTCGCCTGATGCAGCGCGAAGCCCTTCACGATCGGGTCGTCCGGTCGCACCGGCGCTCCGGTCTGCTCCTCCTCCTCGAGGATCATCGCCCCCAGCCCGGCGAGCATCAGGTGCAGCCGCACCGCCTCGGCGGCGTTCACCATGCGGCTGGCGTGCTGCAGCGTCCCGGTGAAGAACTCCTCACGCTCGTCGAAGGTGGGAGGAGCAGGGGGTTCGGGTTCGGGCGGGGAGCGCCGCCCTGATCAGTGGGTTCCGACATGCCCGCATCACATCACGAGCCACCGACAGAGGTTCGAACACCTGTTCCCATCGCCAAATGGTTCGGAGGTCCATCGCTATCCCGCCTCCCCGCGGCGATCCCGCCCGCCGCGGCAGGCGGGATTGCCGCTCAGGGGCGGGATAGTGGGACCGGGCGTCACCCGAATTCGGCCCTGACCCCGTCCCATTCCGCCGCGGAGAGCGGGAGCACGGCGCCGTGCTTGGTGTTCGGCGGCACCTGGAACTCCCCGTCCTCGAGCGGTGTCCATCGCCCGGACAGCGGGTCGTCGGAGGCGTAGGCGACGAACCCCTGCGGCATCCGGTCGTACTGATCGAGCCAGAGCAACCACCGCTCGTGCACCAGGTCCTCCACGAGCATCGCCCCTTCGACGTGCTCATGCCGGTCGGTGCCGATCCGGGAGGCGACGAGCTGGAAGCCCTCCGCCGTCTCCACCTCTTGGAACACGCCGAGCGAGCCCGGACCCGGCTCCTCCTTGGCGAACTGGACGGTGCGGCCGCCGATGTCGTACACGCGGGCGTCGATCACGGCCCGGCCGCGATCGAGGACGACGACGGGCGCGGAGAAGGTGCGGAAGTCGCGCGTGCGCGCTTCGAGGATGCGGCTGTAGCCCGGGCCGCGGTGCTCCGGGTCGTCGCCGGCGTAGAGCGCGGAGGACCACGACACCCGGTACTCGCCCTCCTCCGCCTCCCAGCGCGCCTCCGGAGCCCACGCCATGCCCGCCGTCGGAGGGGCGACCTCGACGAGCTCGGGGCCCGACCAGGTGATGAGGTCGGCGGAGCGCCAGACGAGGAGGGACCGGCTGCCGGTGCGGGTCCACTCGTCCCAGCGGAGGGGGCCGGCGCCCCACACCCGCAGGTCGGTGGCGAGAATGACGAACTCGTCCGCCCCGCGCACGATGAACGGGTCGCGGGCACCGGTCGTGCCGATCCGCGACTCGAGCACGGGGCGGCCGCCGTTCCCCCGCGTCCAGCGCGTGACGTCCGGCCCGTCGCTCAGCGAGAAGAAGACCTGCTCGCCGTGCCCCTCCGGGTCCTCGACGAAGTGGACGAGCAGGTGGCCGGCGGGATCGTGCACGTCAGCAGCCTGCCCTGCGCGACTCCACGCGGCTGAGAGATCGGCGGTGCTCGGATGCGGAGGTGGTGCCTCCAGGTCGACGTGGGTCCCCGCGATCCTCTGGCGGTCGAGTCCATCCCTCAGAGGTTCGCAATCAGGCGACGCGGCGTCCCTCAAGCCGGGCAGGGGGCATGAAGGACCCGGCGGTGGCGAACCCGGTCAGCCGGTCGCCGACGACCAGCGCGTCCACGCCGATGTCCACGCGGACCGGGAAGGTCAGGCGCTGCGTCCAGCGCACCCGCACCCCATCGCCCTCCGGCGACGTCTGCATCGCCGGTACAGGGATGGGGTGTCCGCGGTAGCTGGCGCTCACAGCGCCGTCATCGCGGATGTGCACGTCGAAATGCAGGCGCCCCAGGGGAGTCGGCACCTCGACGTCCCACCGCCCGGTCGCATCCATGACCGGAGTGAACGCCGCGAAGATGACCGCTGACCCAGGTGGGGGAGCACACTCGGCGGCGATGGAGGAACGGTTCGCGAGGTGCCGCACGCACAGCGAGCACCTTGGGTAGAGGTGAGTGGAGGACTGATTGATCGAGTTGCGGCGAGCCACTCCGCAGTGACGGGCTTGGCGACTCTGCCGACCGCGTGAACAAATCGCCGCGCCGCTGCGCCTGTGGCGGTCATGGTCTCGCCCTTCTCGACCGGGCGGGTTCCGCGACACCCGTTCGGGTGACCCAGATGTCTGTCCGGGCTGGTAGACACCTTCCCGAAGCGATCGTCGCGGGCTGTCCCGCGAGCGGATGGGTACCGCCACGATCGGCATGCGGGTGACGGGGAAGGCGGGTCGGGCTGTGCTCGAAATCGAGACTATGGGCCTTCGGGCCGAGCATGAGGTGCCCGCAGGGCCGATCGACAACGGTGGGTTCCGTTTTATTGACCTCTTCGCGGGACTGGGGGGCTTTCACGTTGCTCTCGAGCGGCTCGGCGGCCGGTGCGTGTTCGCATCCGAGTGGGTACCCGCGCTGCAGTCTCTCTATGAGATGAATTTCGGAGTCCCAGTCCACGGCGACATCACGAAGGTGAAGATCGGCGACATCCCAGAGCACGACTTCCTCACCGCAGGTTTTCCGTGCCAGCCGTTCTCCAAGGCGGGGGAACAACTTGGCTTCGATCACACGCTCCAGGGTCAACTGTTCTTCGAGGTCCTCCGCATTTTGGAGGAACGGCGACCGAAGTCTTTCGTGCTTGAGAACGTCCCAAACCTCCTTAAGCACAAGAGTGGGAGCACGTTCGATTTCATGAGGAAGCAGCTCGAGCGGCTCGGGTACCACGTCGCTGCCGCCCGACGCTCGCCTCACCAGTTCGGCATTCCACAGGTCCGGGACCGCCTGTACATCGTTGGCGCACAGGATTCGCTGGACGGCTTCGAGTGGCCGGAGCCGCAGAGCGACACCACAGACATTCGGTCAGTGCTCGATGTCCGACCGGCCGAAGCTCGTCCTGTGCGTGGAAGCGCACTCGTTGCCCTTGAGTTGTGGCAGGAATTCCTCGACCGCGCCCCTTCCGGGACCCGGCTGCCCTCCTTCCCACTGTGGGCGATGGAGTGGGGTGCCACTTATGAGTTCGAGGACAGATCGCCCCACGAGCAGTTGCGCTCGGAGGGAGCGGGAAGCTTCAGCGGACTGTGGGGGTCGTTCTTCAGGCAGATCCGAGGCTCAAGCGACGACGAAGTAACGACCGCGCTACCGACCTACGCGATGGTTCGCACACCAACGCTGCCGACATGGAAGCGACAGTTCATCAGGCAGAACAGGGACTTCTACGCCGAGCACCAGTCCTGGATCGCGCCTTGGCTTTCGAAGCTCGCGCAACTACCGACGAGTTTCCAGAAAATGGAGTGGAACGTGAAGGGAGGACGACTCACTTTGCAGGACCACGTCATCCAGATGCGCGCGTCTGGCCTCCGCGTGAAGAGAGCGACGAGCGCCCCGGCACTCGTCGCGATGACTGACTCTCAGGTACCAATCATAGGCTGGGAGCGCCGCTACATGACGCCGGTGGAGTGCTCACGACTTCAAGGGCTCCACGGTATCACGCTCCCGGCCACCGAGAAGGACGCGTATCGAGCGCTCGGCAACGCTGTTAACGCAGATGTTGTCGAGAGGATCGCGGCATCCTTGCTCGGTAGGTCAGATGACGTATCGGGAGGGCTTGATGGTTCCGTTACGCTTCCTATCGCGATTGGATGAGTCTGAATCCTCCGGTATTGGAGTATCGTTCAAACTGGATTTGCTCGCAAATAGCATCGCCCGACTAGTTGTCGGTGTGGCAACGTCGCCTCTTCGCGGTGAGTGGTGGACTGAACCATTTTCCGCTGTCGCGCGCGATGGCTCGCTTCGTCCGCCGCATATTGAGACCGCGGTCTTTATTTCGATTGGCGGCGCTTGTGAGTTCCTTTGCGATGCGGTCCAAGCCACGCATCTCGTTCGCCTATTATGGTCTCGACCAATTCAACTGCGGCGATGACCGGGACGTGCTCCCAAATGCGCACGACTGTCCAGCCCGCGGCTGTGAGGACTGAATCTGTGTCCTCGTCGCGCGAGCGATTGCGGGCTACCTTCTCCTGCCAATACGCGCTGTTGGTAGCCGGGCGAGACCCATGGATGGCACACCCATGCCAGAAGCAGCCGTCTACGAGCACGGCAACTCCGCGGCGCGTGAATGCGATATCGATCGATCGCCGGACGCGCCCTGGCACTGGGTGCTGTACGCGGAAGCGCCATCCGCGAGCGTGCAGAGCGGACCGAAGCGCGAGTTCCGGGGCGGTATCGCGACTTCGATTGCCCTGCATCGTCCTGCGGGCGGAAGGACTGGACGCCCATGGCACGTAACTGGGGTGCGCCGGCATACCTAACGGTCACACTCGATCCTGGGAGTGCCTCGACTTCATCTCCGCGATTGAAATCTGGGTTGCGATCGTTCAGCGTTGGCAGGGACCTTCCTGGCGGAAACCCGGCCGCGGCCTGTGCTGACCAAACCTTTGCCCGTGAAGGGCGCAGACACGCCGGCGTGTGAACCCTTGCTCGAGCAGTTCCTCCACATACTGTGAAGATGGCCTTCGTTCGCACCTTCGAGTACCGACAGAAGTTGGGGCGGCGCATTCAGAAGGTCGTTCGGGCGACTTGGACTCTCACGTGGGAGTCGGGCCGAGCCATCATCCAGATTGACACCTATGGGGCCCCCGAACGGGAACTTCCAGACAAATCTAGTCAGACGATCCAATTTGATGAGCGATCCGTGCTCGAATTTGTCCGGATTTGTGAGCGC
>JALYHS010000268.1 GCA_030776385.1 Actinomycetota bacterium | reverse complement strand
CACTCCATGGCGCACACGCTGGACGTTTTCGAGGCCCTGTATCGTGGGGAATCGGTGGCCCCGACGGCCGCCAAACCCGATTCGACGTCCGTGGCCGAGCAGTCCACGTCACCCGACCCGGGTGCGGGGCGGTAGCTCAGCTGGTTAGAGCAAGGGACTCATAATCCCTGGGTCGCGGGTTCAAGTCCCGCCCGCCCTACTTTCGGCGCCGGTCTCGGCCGCAAAGGCCACAGCAAGTACGAATGTCCCGTTGGGGCCGGCGTACAGCGTGAGGCGCCTACATTCGAGGGGTGTCCAAGCAGTCAGAGCGCGCACGTGTCGAACGGCAACGGCGGGTCATCGCCGCGACCAAGAGGTCGCAGAGACGCCGTCGGCGCACGGTGGTGGTGATTGCGGTGGCCGCGCTGCTGGCCGCCTCAGTCGTGGTTGTCGTCGTCGTGACGGGCGCTCGGCCCTCGACTGGCACGCGGGGGAGCGTCGCCGGCTCTTCGGCGAGCCAGATCCTCCCCGCCGAGTCCTCGGGCAACCAAACCGTCCAGGCGTCAGCCACCTCGGTGCCCGACACCTCGGGGATCCCCGGGGTTCTCGCCTGGGACACCACGGGGTGGCCCGGTGATGGCGCCGAACACGCGGGCGCGCTTCAACACGACCACGTGACCGGTCCGGTCGAATATTCGGTGGTTCCGCCTGTTGGCGGACCGCACAATCCCGTCTGGATGAATGCCGGTGTGTACACGAAACCGATTCCCGCCGAGCGCGCCGTTCACAACCTTGAGCACGGCGCCGTCTGGATCACCTATCGCCCCACTCTGTCCGCTGATTCGGTCGCACAGTTGGTGGCTTTCGTCGACAAACAGAAACTCATCGCGGAACCCGCGAGCGACATCGGGATCTCGAACGACGCGAACCGCTACGTAGACCTGTCGCCGTGGGAGACGGATGCTCTTCCCAGCCCGGTCGTCATCAGCGCGTGGGGACACCAGTTGAGAGTCTCGTCTCCCAGCGACCCCCGACTCCAGCTGTTCGTCGACACCTTCCGCAACAGTCCTCGGTTCAGCCCCGAGTACGGCGGCGGCGTCGACGGCATCCCGGTGGAGTCCGGCGGTCGACCCGCGCGGGACGGCGGAACCCAACCGAACCCGCCGGGAAAGACGAGCTAGGGGTGTTCGGGTTGTGCACAGCTCAGACGGCGAGCAACCCCCCAGCCCTGATCCCTCGAGCATCGCTCGCCGCCGCCGAACCCTCATGGGGCGCCCCGGCGTAACACGGGTGGGATGTTGTCTGGAGCGTCCACTCATGAAGGTATTTCGCCTCTCGTCCGAATGTGCTGAGCATTACTCCGAGCAACCTGAGAAAGCCCTCAGAAAAAGCAAACATTCAGTCCCACGTTTTGACCAGTTGCCAGCCAGACCCTTCGACCTCGCGAACGTCGAAAACCAGAGCCCGACCGGAGTCGTTGACGGCCTGAAAGCGCCAGCCCCTCCAGTCAGGAAGCGGGTGCGTCAACGATGGATGCCACAGGTACTCGATGATCTCTGCAGCACTGAGCGGCGTCGGGGTGTCGTTCACGCGGTAGCGGCGGCCCTCCCAGATCAGGCGGGAGGGAATGCCGTCGACGGTCCAGATGGCGATCTCCATGCCACTCCTCGCGCTTGACGTGCTTCGAACGTATGTTCGAGAGTTAACGACAGTACGCGCCATCGCGTCGAGTGCCAAGCGGCAGTCGAACCGAACGCCAGAGGAGACGGATGATCGGAGGAGCCGGCGGATCGTGGCGCCCACCGTGGCCCCCGATTCGCATCGCGCAGAGCGAGTGGATCGTGATGCGAGACTCGAAGCGGGAGCCCGTCGCGGTGATCCGAGCACTGCGACTGGGGCCGCGTGACGAGCTGTTCTTCCGGGTCGTCACCTGGGCTGCGGATTCGGCTGCCCGTACCCTGCTCGGCTACTTCCCGACCCTCGACGAGGCCGACCAGTCCGTGCTGTTCTCGCCACCGCCGGCTGCCGGGCCGCCGAGCGCACCCGGCTATCCGGTGCTCAGGCACACCTCGGCGAGCGAGACGGAGCGGGACTGACGAATCGCCAAAACCGCTGGTCAGGAGTGCAGCGTTTCGGCAGGCAGTGGCCACACGAATGAGCCATCGGCTCCGAACCCCGCGGGCCAGACCGTCAGCACCCACGGCAGTTCGATCGGGCCGTACAGGTGAGGAAAGTCCTCCCCGGCGCCGCCATCCTCCCAGTGCAGGTGGGCACCAGCGGCGAGCATCTCCTCCGACTCCAACTCGAGTACGACGAGCGCGTCAGGCGTGCTCCGGTAGAGGAAGCCGGCGACGCGCGGCAGCTGCTCCGCATCGGAGAGATGGATGAATCCGATCTCATCGAGCGACGCGCCGCGGGTCGAGCGGCGGTACGTGCCCGTTTCGCGCGAGGCCGCCCACTCCGCCGCGGTGGTCACATGGAAAATCCGCATCCGGTGATGCTATCGCCCCTCCACCGCGGCAACGGATTCCGTTGCCGACACGCCATTTCACGAGTGATCCGCTTGCCACTGGTGCTTCTTTTCTGTCGGGGTGTACTGTCTGGCTACCGGTCGGCCCCCTGCACGACCACGGCACGGAGGACTCCCCATGACCGCACCCGCTACCGTCAACACCACCAACACCACGAACTCGCCAGACAGCAAAGGATTGAAGACTGGAGCGTTAGGTCTCGTCTCCAGCATCGTGGTCGGCGTCGCATCCACCGCCCCGGCCTACAGCCTGGCCGCGAGCCTCGGGTTCATCGTCGCCAGCGGCGGCGCGCTGCTCGCCGGCACGAAGGCCCCGGGCGTCGTGCTGCTGGCTTTCGTGCCCATGTTCTTCATCGCTCTCTCGTACCAAGAACTCAACAGGGCTGAACCCGACTGCGGCACCACATTCACCTGGGCGACTCGAGCTTTCGGTTCCATCACGGGATGGATGGGCGGCTGGGGCATCATCGTCGCCGACATCATTGTCATGGCGAACCTGGCGCAGATCGCGGGGTCGTATTCGTTCACACTGATCGGCGAATTCGGTGTTCAGGGGGCCAGTGACCTCGGCTCGTTCACCATCGGAGGCTTCCCGATCTGGTCGACCCTCGCTGGCCTGGCCTGGATCGCGATCATGACCTGGATCTGTTACCGGGGCATCGAGATCTCGGCCCGGTTGCAGTACGTGCTGTTGAGCATCGAGGTGATCGTCCTGATTATTTTCGCCGTGTTCGCGCTGGTGCGTGTGTACAGCGGAAACGCCGAGACGTACTCGATCATCCCGCAGTGGAACTGGTTCAACCCCTTCACCCTCGACTTTGGCGGAGTGCTGGCCCCGGCCATGCTGACCGCGATCTTCATCTACTGGGGCTGGGATTCGGCTGTTTCCGTCAACGAGGAGACGAAGAACCCCGAGAAGACCCCCGGTCGCGCCGCCGTCATCTCGACCCTGCTGCTGCTCGCGACCTATGCGGTCGTGTCGACGGCGACCGTCGCCTTCGCCGGGGTGGGAACCAAAGGCGTTGGCCTCGGTAACCCGGCCAACGCGGCCGACGTCTTCTCCGCGATCGGCTCCCAACTCTTCGGCAACAGCGTCATCGGTCACATCCTGCTGCTGTTGCTGGCCGCATCCATCCTGACTTCTGCGTCGGCATCTACCCAGACCACGATCCTGCCGACCGCCCGCACCGCGTTGTCCATGGCGGTCTACAAGGCGATCCCGTCGCGGTTCGCCCGCATCCACCCGAAGTTTCTGACGCCGACCTGGTCGACGATCGGCATGGGGATCATTTCGGCGGCCTTCTACCTGATCTTCACGCTTGTCAGCCCGACCTTGTTGGGAGCATTGATCGGGTCGATCGGCCTCATGATCGCCTTCTACTACGGCCTCACCGGGTTCGCCTGTGTCTGGTACTTCCGAAAGACGCTGGGATCGAGCGTCAAGAATTTCTTCCTCCGTGGGGTGTTCCCGTTTTTGGGCGGGGCGATGCTACTCGCCGTCTTCGCGTTCGGGCTCTACTCGTTCTGGGCTCCCGACTGGCTGACCGACAGCAAGGGCAAGAACGTCACGATCTTCGGGATCGGCGCGGTAGCTTTCGTCGGTCTCGCAGCACTGTTGGTCGGAGCCGTGTTGCTGATCATTTGGCGGATCGTCAAGCCCGACTTCTTCCAGGGCAAGACACTCACTCGGCGCACCGCAGACCTGGTGCTGGCCGGAGTCGAGGGCCGCACCCCACTCTTCGGACTTCCGGACTCGGGCGTCGAGGCGCTGGTCATCGCCCCCGACCTGTCGAACCTGCCTCCCGGGCAGCGAGCGGTCAACACGGGCGACGAGGACGAGAAGCCTCCGACCTCGTAGGTCTTAGCGACCGACACCCTCGACGCCGACGCCTGCCCCGTTCTACGGTGTGGGTGTCGGCGTCGGTGTGGGGGAGGCCGTCGACCCGCCGCTCGCCGATGCCGCGTAGGTGTTGCTGATGAAGGTGGTCAGCGCCGTGCTGTCGGTGAGTTTGCCGGTGTACGCCTTCTTGTTCACGACGAGCAGCGGCACGGACTTCAGCGTCGTCACGTTCGCATTCAGCAGGCCGCCGTGGGAGGCGCGTTGCGTGGCGGCAGTAACCCAGTTGCCGAAGGTGGTCCCGTTGATGCAGTCGGTCACCTTCGTGTCGGTGACGCCGGCCTTGGTGACCAGGGCGGCGAGAGCGCTCGTCGTCATCGTGGTCTCCTTCTTCGTGGAAGCCGCCTTCAGCAGCGCGGCGTGCACGGCCAGGAACTGGTTCGGATCGTTCGCCGCGACGCAGGCAGCTGCGTTGGCAGCCCGCTTCGAGTAGTCGTTCGCGCTCGTGCTCGACGTCGAGACCGGGTGGATCTCGAGAGTGATGTACCCGCCAGCGAGCCAGTTGTCGATCACGGTGCCCTGCGCCTTGTCGAACGAGGCAGTGGCGGGGGAGCCGTAGTCCACGTAGAGCACGATGTTGGCGGTCTGCTTGTATGTGGTGAGGTTCGTGGGGACCGGCTTGGCATCCGCCTGAATGGCGTCGGTGGTCACCGCGGTGATGGTGGCCTGGTTGGTGGTCGAGTTGGTGGACCCGGTGAGCAGGATTCCGTCGCTCAACATGTTCGCCGGACCGACCTCACCGGCGCGGATGTTCGCCCAGATGATCAGCCCGCTGCCGGTCCCGACGACGGCAACGGCCGCGACGATTGCGATGATCCTTGTGACGCGGCGACGGATGAGTCGCGCGCGCTGCTCCTTGCGGCGCACCTCGACCATTTCGAGCGAGTACGCGGCCTGCTCCCGCTTGGAGAGCTTGCGGCGCTCCTTGTTGCTGAGTTCACGGGCCGGCGGCGCGTCTTCGACGGGGGCCGGGGTGCGGTTGCTTGGCATCATTCTCACTTTCTCAGGGGAGGCTGCTCGGCGTCCCGAAATGCACTGAACAATCTCCCGAAAGACAGTATGGATCCCCTGGAAGCCGAAGCCGGCCTCTATCGTGGTGGCGTGACTGATGCCAGTTCGGCCGACCGGAGCGCTCCGCTGCGTTCCGACGTGAAGCTAGGCCAGGGACTCATCGGTGGCGAGAACGCGTTCCTGGAATGGAATGGCGCGACCCTGCGACTCGAGCTCGACGCGGGGCAGCAGGTCTTCGAACTGAGTCCCGATCAGATCCTGCGGGTGCGTGACGACCAGCGGATGACACTGAACTTCGCCACCGCGTCTGGCAACTTCCAGGTCTATTTCGAAGGCGTGGCGGGGCCGATGATCGACAGCTCGATCACGGGGGCGTTCTTTCCGGGGGCCGGAGTCGATGCCGCGCGCGCTGCGGCGCTGAACTCGCCCGCGAACCCGTGGCTCGCGCTGTTCCGGAGCCTCGGCATCCGAGTGGTCGATCGCACCTTCGTGCCGCCTCCCGCGCGGAAGATCGCGCTCATCACCCTGGGAATCGTGTTCGGCGCGGTGCTGCTGGTCTGCGTCATCGCCTTCCTGGTGATCGCCATCCAGCTGTAGGGAATGGCGCCGTGTCGCCGCTCGTTGCCCGGGGTGAGAAGACAGGATGGATCGCATGGCCGAAACCGCGACTGAGACCAAGACACTCTCCGAGCAGTACGCATACTTCCACGAACGCCGGGAACTGGCCGTCGTGCAGCCGCAAGGGAGTCTCGCGCTCACCAATACGCAGGCGATCGATTCCGAGCAGACGATCTGGGGCGTCCCCGGTCGCTGGGCGCCGCTGCCGGCCGGAGAGTCGGGGCTGAAGGTCATCGCGGTTGCAGCCGACGGCATCCGGGTGGATGGTGTCCTGGTCGACGGCGAGGCGATCGCTCGCGGTCGCGATGCCGCAGCCCCGAGTGCCATCGTCTTCAGCGACACGGTGAGCGGCTTCGTCATCAAGCTCGAGGGCGGAAGCTACGCGCTGCGCGTGTTCGACGCGGCGTCGGAGGCGATCGCGAACTTCGGAGGAATCGACGGATTCGACTACGACCCGTCATGGGTGATCACGGCCAATTGGTCCGAGAACCCGGCGGGCACTACGCTCGGCTTCGAGCACCTGAAGAACGAGGGGCAGACCCGCGAAGAGGTCGTCCCCGGCAAGATCACCTTCACCCGAGACGGCGTGGACTACGACCTCGTCGCGTTCAAGTCGGGGCGCGCGCTCCAGCTGGTGTTCGCGGATTCCACCAGCGGGGACTCGACCTACAGCGTGGGGCGCTTCCTGTTCGTCGCCCCCAATGCCGATGGCACCATCACGCTCGACTTCAACCGCGCGATCCTGCCGCCCTGCGCGTTCAGCTATGCCTTCAACTGCCCGATGCCGCCGAAGCAGAATCGCTTCGCTGTGCCGATCGAGGCTGGCGAGAAGAACGTGCTCGCGAAGGACGGGACGCTGCTGCATGGCTGACGAGCGACCGGACCGGGCTCTCTCCACGGAAGTCACCGTACGCCGCGTGCGCCCGGACGATTGGCAACGGATCAGAGCCCTGCGTCTCGAGGCACTGCACGACCCGATGGCGCCCGTCGCCTTTCTCGAGTCGATCGAAACGGCCACAGCGCGCCCGGATGAGGAGTGGCGCACGCGCGCGTCTGACGCCGCCGCGGGCGAGGGCTACGCGCAGTTCCTCGCCGTCCGTCATGATGAGCTGATCGGCTCACTCGCCGTCATCGTTCGAAGGGCGGGCGCGCCGGACTACTTCGAGCGCATCCCCGAGGTCGATCTGCCCACCGTCGTCGGGGTCTACGTGTCCCCCTCGGGTCGCGGTCTCGGCGTGATCGACGCGCTCCTGGCGGCCGCGGTCGACTTCGCGCGCGCACGGGGTGACCAGCAGCTGACGCTCGACGTGCACGAGAGCAACCTGCCCGCGATCAAGGCGTACGAGCGTGCCGGGTTCGAGCATACGAGTGTCTTCGAGGGGGAGTCCGGTCGCGAGCTCGGGATGGTCAAGGGCGTAGTCGCAGAGGGTTCTCGAAAGGCGTTCGGTTCATGATCCGCTCCCGACTGAGGGAGACGGCGACGCCGTTCGCCTGACCGGACTTCTTGATCGAGTAACGCCGAATGCGCGTATCGAGATCTGTCGGCGATCAGGGTCTCGACACGCTCGACCAGCGGGCGCGGCAGACTGGAACAGTGCCCATCGCTCTGAGTCGCGCGGCCGCGGTGATCACCGCGGTCGAGTTCGACGAATCCGGAGAGGAGTTTGCACGCCGCGAGATCGCGGAGGGCGAGCTGCCCGCGTGGGTGCGCGAGCGCGAGCCGCGGCATCCGCGCTGGGTGTGGAACGACACGTCGCGCTGGTACCCGGCGCTGCTCGAGGCAGGAGTGCGGGTAGAACGCTGCGTCGACTTGCGGCTGTGTCACCGCATCCTGCGCCGCGCCGCATCGGCGGCCGGATCCGAGCTCGCCAAGGCCGCGCGCAGCACCTGGG
>JALYHS010000267.1 GCA_030776385.1 Actinomycetota bacterium | reverse complement strand
TAGGCGGACTTGTCGTTGTCGACCAGGACCGGACCGACCTTCCACCCCTGCCGCTTCGCGTACTCGCGGCAGGCGGCCTCCTGGTTCTCGACGCCATGGGTGACGCTTTTGCGGGCTTGGGAGATGCGGACGTAGATCGCAGTGGTGGTCTGGGGCATGATCTAATTGTGTCATAACATAACCCGGTAGCCCCGAGTTGAGCGCGATCAGCAGGTCGAGGGACTCGGCCTCGCGCACCTCGCCGACCACGAGACGGTCGGGGCGCATCCGCAAAGCCTCTTTGATGAGCCGCCGCAATGTGATCTCGCCCGTGCCTTCGAGACTCGGCTGCCGACACTGCATCGCCACCCAATCGGCTCCGGCCACCGACAATTCGAAGGTCTCCTCGACCGTCACGACGCGCTCGTCGGGCCGCGCCGAGGCGAGTAGCGCCCCGAGCAGTGTGGTCTTGCCCGACTGGGTCGCCCCCGAGACCAAGATGTTCTGCCCGCTCCGCACGCACAGGTGCAGGAACTCGGCCGCCTGCTGCGGCAGCGAGCCGAGCCGCACGAGTTCGCGCAGATCCCGGATGCCGCCGCGGAACTTGCGGACGTTGACCGCCCAGTGCGCGCGGGTGATATCGGGGATGACGACGTGAAGCCGCGATCCGTCGGGAAGCGAGGCGTCGACGAACGGCGAGCTCAAGTCGACGCGGCGACCGGTGGAGTGCAGCATCCGCTCGACCAGATCGCGGACCTCGCCCTCGGTCAGGTCGAGCTCGGCCCGCTCCGACACCCCCTCCCGGGCTATGAAGACGGACCCCGGTGCGTTGATCCACAGCTCTTCGACGCTCGGATCGTCGAGAAATGGTTGCAGCGGGCCGAAGCCGGTCAGCGTCGCCACGACCTGACGGGTGACAGCGGCCTCGTCGGCCAGGAGCGGCTGCGATCCGCCGAGGGCGTGCTCGCTGTAGCGCTGCACCTCGTCGCGCACGAAACGGGCGGCGAGCGCCCCGTCTGCATCTTCGGCCAGATCAACGCCCTCACGGCGCACGCGCTCGCGCACCCTGTCGGTGATGAGGCCGATCGCACTGGTCACGGATGCAGTGTGACGCGCCCCCGGAATCGGCCGTGGATGTTCTCCACAGCTCGCCGAGGCTCCGCCTATCCTGTTGCGATGGAACTGCGGTTCGAGGGCGAGATCTGGTACTGGCGCGGGCCTGCTCCGTGGCTTTTCGTGACGGTACCGGATGATGGGGCCGCCGCAATCCATCAGATCGCCGCGCGGGTGACGTACGGCTGGGGCGTCATCCCGGCGACCGTGCGGATCGGCGACACCGAGTTCACCACCTCCCTGTTTCCGAAGGACGGCGGCTACCTGGTGCCGATCAAGAGGGTTGTTCAGGATGCCGAGCAGATCGACGTGGGGGACGTGGTCGAGATCGAGCTGACGATCAGCAGCTGAGGCCGAGGCCTACGCCTTCGGGCGACCCAGACCCAGCCGTCGCGCGATCCGCGCCGTCGTCTCGTCGGTGAACTCGTTGTGTGCACGATGCTGCCGATCCCACATTCCTGCACGCCGTCGACGTTCACACGTCCAGGATGTCGCAGTTCACGCGTCGAGCCGAAGAATCGTCTCCTCGATCTCGGCCTGCATGCCGGCAGCGAAACCGACGTCGCGGCCGGTCTCGGTGAACCCGGCCCGGAGCAGGACCTTGACCGATGCGACGTTGGCGGACGCGGCTCGGCCCGCCAACGGACGTGTCGTGTCGAGTCGGAGCATCTCCTCAAGGGCACGCCCGGCGATTCCCCGACCCCAGACGGCCCGATCCAGCCAGTATGTGACCTCGCGGTCGCCCTCGATGGGGAAGGTCGAGATCGTCCCGACCAGGGTCCCCGACAGGGTGATCGCCTTCAGGATGACATCGGGCCTGGCACGAATACCCGCGAACCAACGATCGAACCTCTCACGATCGTCGGGGTTCTCCGTCGTGAACGCGGCCATCCGGACCGACACGGGGTCGCGCATCCACTCGAAAATCATTGGAACATCGTCATCGTTCACGTCACGGAGTTCGACGTCTCCACTGTGTGTCGTCACGGGACGATCCTCCCCCGGGCCACCGACGCCCGCAATCGGCGACGAGCGCAAGGCGATCACCGGAAATAGACTGCTGCTGCTCGCGGGAGTGGTGAAACGGTAGACACGCAGGATTTAGGTTCCTGTGCAGAGATGCGTGTGGGTTCGAGTCCCACCTTCCGCACAACTAAGAACCCCGGAAACACGGGGATTTTGGGGCAATTTCAGGCCTGAAAAGCGCCAATCTCCCACAAATCCCCCACAACCTTCCGCGCACGCAGCTCATCGAGAGCACCCGAAACGCCGTCGAGATCGTCGTCGAAGAGGTCAGCAAGGGTGTCC
>JALYHS010000266.1 GCA_030776385.1 Actinomycetota bacterium | reverse complement strand
GGCCGAGCTGCTGCGCGAGCGCAGCGGCGACTCGCTCATCACGCTGGATCCCAACATCCGAGCCGCCCTGGTCGGCGACCACGACGCGGCCGTCGCGCGCATCGAGACGCTGATGGAGGTCGTCGACCTGGTCAAACTCAGTGACGAGGATGCCGCGTGGCTCTACCCCGACGTCGCCCCCGCCGCCGTGCTCACCCACCTGGTCGCGCTCGGGCCCGGTCTCGCGATCATGACTCTCGGAGGGGAGGGCTCGCTTCTCGCGAGCGGTGCGGCTCTCGTGGAGGTGCCGGCTCCCAAGACCGTGGTCGCCGACACCATCGGCGCAGGTGACTCGTACATGGGCGCGCTCATCCACCTGGTGTTGACGACCTCGCTCGGGATGCAGCTGCGTCAGCGCTCCGAACTCTGGGCCGAGGAGCTCGGCGCCATCGGGGCGTTCGCGTCGCGGGCGGCCGCAATCACGGTGTCGCGCAGCGGAGCGAACCCGCCGCGGCTCGACGAACTGCACTGACGCGGGCTGATTCCGCGGCAGCGATCGGCAGCGATCGGGAAGTCCGACAACCGTGCTGCGGTTGACTCTCGCATGAGATCGATCGTCTACACCGAGACCGGTGACGCGTCCGTGTTGCAACTCGTCGAGCGGGAGATGCCCGAACCGGGCGCCGGAGAGGTCCGGGTGCGCGTCGTGGTGTCGGGGGTGAACCCGACCGACTGGAAGTCGCGGAGCGGCAGCGGTTCGGCCGCAGCGGCAGGCAACGAGTTCGTTCCCAACCAGGACGGAGCAGGTGTCGTCGACGCCGTCGGGCCGGATGTTGCGGGACTCACCGTCGGGGACCGGGTCTGGATGTCGCTCTCCGCCTGGCAACGTCCGCTGAGCGGGAGCGCGCAGGAGTTCACCGTCTTACCGGCCGAGCGCGTGTTCCACCTTCCCGCATCCGTGGACTTCGCGGTCGGCGCGTCGCTCGGCGTCCCGGCCATGACAGCCCATCGAGCGCTCACCGTCTCCGAGGGGGGTCCGAGCCGACTCGCCCCTGGCGCCCTCCTGGGCCGGATCGTGCTCGTCGCGGGTGGAGCGGGTGCGGTCGGCCACGCCACCATCCAGTTGGCTCGCTGGGCCGGAGCCACGGTGATCGCGACCGTCTCGACCCCGCAGAAGGTCGCCCTCGCGACCGCCGCGGGTGCGCAACATGTCGTGCTCTACACCGATCCCGACCCCGCCGAGCAGATCCGAGCCATCGCCCCCGACGGTGTCGACCAGATCGTCGAGGTCGCCGTCGCCGTCAACCAGGAACTGGATGCCGCGGTCGCCCACGCGCGCACCACCGTCTCCGTCTACGCGAACGATCGCGGCGCGCCTTTCACACTCGATGTCGGACGCGCGATGCGACTGAACCTGCGCTACCAGTTCGTCCTGCTCTACACGATGGGCGCCGAAGCCTTCGCAGCGGCGGGAGCCGACATCATCGCGGCGCTCGAGGACGGCGTGCTGCCGATCGGCGAGGAGGCCGGGCTGCCGCTGCACCGCTTCTCGCTCGAGGACACCGCGGTGGCGCACCGGGCCGTGGAGAACGACACCGTCGGTAAGGTGTTGATCGACGTGGCGGTGGCCTGACGCTGCGGCATGCTTCGACCGAGCGAGAGGATCCCGTGGCCCTGCATCTGGAGGACGTCGAGGTCGGAGCGGAGTTCGTCTCCGATGAGATGACGGTGACCGAAGAAGACATCATCGCCTTCGCGAGTCAGTTCGATCCGCAGCCCTTCCACCTCGACCCGGAGGCCGCGCGGAACACGTTCTTCGGGGGACTGGCGTCGAGCGGGTGGCACACCGCCGCGATCACCATGCGTCTGCTGGTGACCAGTGGCCCGCAGATCGCAGGCGGCATCATCGGCGCCCGGGGGGATCTATCCTGGCCGACCCCGACGCGCCCCGGCGACCGACTCCATATCCGCGCGGTGGTGCAGTCCGTGACCACGTCGAAGTCCGATCCCAGTCGCGGTAGCGCGGTCCTCAGGATCGAGACACTGACGAGCGAGAACGAGGTGCGGCAGATCTTCGAGGTGCGGATCCTTCTCTTTGCGCGCCCGCAAGCAGGGGACGAGGCGGCGAGCACCGCCTGAAGTCGGCTCTCCTCAGT
>JALYHS010000265.1 GCA_030776385.1 Actinomycetota bacterium | reverse complement strand
GTGAAGGTGCTCTGCACCTTGCTGGCACTCGACTCGAGAGCCGCGGTGGCGGACGAGTCCTTGATGTAGCTCTTCAGGTCGCTGTCCATGCTGTCGACCGCCTTCGAGGTTGCCGTTGCTGCGTCCTTGACCTTGGCGTTCGTCACCTTCGCGTTCGCGGCCTTGAGGGTCGCGCCGAACTTTGCCAGGGCCGTCTCAGCG
The DNA here is from genome assembly GCA_030776385.1 of Actinomycetota bacterium. Lineage (GTDB taxonomy): Bacteria > Actinomycetota > Actinomycetes > Actinomycetales > Microbacteriaceae > Lysinimonas. Next base: position 3,883 of record JALYHS010000265.1, on the reverse strand, counting down.
CCCTTCGGGTCGCTCTGGAGGCTCGAGAACGCCGCACTGAGCTGTGTCGCACTGCTGGTCAGGTCGGTCGACAGCGCCTTGCACGCCTGCGTCGTGGTCTGTGCGCTTGCGCCTGCGGAGCATCCGGCGAGCAGGAGGCCGGCAGCCACCAGGGCGGTGGCGGTGGTCAGGGCGGTGCGGGGAGAGAACACGGAGAATGCCTTTCGGAAGTGAGCGATCCTCCTACGCTACTTCACCGCGTGACCTCCGCCCGACTCAGTAGCCGATGAACACGTCGGTGACGATCCGCTTCACACCGTCGGCACGGAGCGCCCGCTCGAGACCGGCCACCAGCTCGGGAGACCCCGACAGGTAGGTGGTGCGGGACGCAGCATCCGGCACCGCCCTCCCGATCAGTTCGGCGCTCAACGCGCCATCTCCCGCCCACGTCCAGCCCGTCGGCAGCTCGGCCGGACGTGTCGGTGACAGCACCACGACCCGGCAGCCGGCCGCGCGAAGCACCTCGCCGAACGCGATGTCGTCGGCCGTCGCCACCGAGTAGAGCAGCACGACGTCGCGCTTCTCGCCTGCCACGGTGAGGTGCTCGAGCTGGCTGACGAACGGCGTGATGCCGATGCCGGCGGCGACGAGCAGCAGGGGCTTGGCGGTGTCCTTCGGCAGGATGAAATCGCCGCTCACCGAGGTGGCCGACACCGTGGTGCCGGGTTCGAGGGCGAGTAGCGCGGACTTGAAACTGCTCGAGCGTTCGGGCAGCCGCATCCCGAATCGGATGTTCCCCCCCGGCGCCGCGGCGATGCTGAACACGCGCCGCCATCCGCGCGCATCGGTGTGGCCGTGCGGAAGCGACAGCTCCATGTACTGGCCGGGAAGGAACTTCACCGGGGCATGCGGTCGGAACTCGAACTGCCAGCTCGTCGGCGTGAGCCGGCTGCGCGCTACGAAGTCGAGCCGGATGCCGCGGCGCTGCCCGAAGAAGAAGGCGAGCAGGTTGCCGATCAGCAACGCGAACTCGGGTGTTGAGCTGAAGTTGCCGAACGAGAAGGGGACGACGAATACGACGCCGACCACGGCGGCTTCGAGCAACTGCTGCCAGCGGCGCGGCGGAAGGGTCAGCGGCTCGTCGAGCATGAAACACGCGAAGAACACGATCGGGTACGACAGGAATGCCGTTCCGAGACTGTCGAGGAAGGGCGTGCCGAACAGGGTGCTGCGCACCGCGATCCCGAGCGCGGCGACGACGAGGAACACCGCGGCGAGAGGAAGGCGCCGGGTGCGCCAGAGCACCAGCAATCCGCCGACGGCCACGAACGGCAGCAGCACCGGCGTGGCCACCCACCAGAAGCTGAAGTTCAGCCCCGTGAGCACCACCACGAACGCGCCGATGGCGGCGGGGTTGAAGATGTGACGGCAGCGCACGGCGAGCAGGTACTTCGCCAGGACGGCAACCACGGCGGCGAGGGCCGCGCCGGCGAGGCGGAGCGGGTCGGTGGACGGCTGCAGGATGAAGAGCAGCAGGAGCGCGGTGATGGCCGTCGAGCTCAGCTGCGGCCGGGTGCGGAAGAGGAGTCCCGCGAATCCGTTCGCCAGGTAGCTGACGACGAGCAGCACGCTGGCTGTGGCGAGCATCGCCAGCGGCGAGTATCCGATCTGTCCGAACGCCATGAGGGTCAGGGCGGCGACCGCGATCACGACCAGGCAGATGATCACCAGCCCGTACATGGTCACGCGGCCGAGCAGGCGATCGAGTCTGGCGGTCACAGCGATCATCTGAACAACTCCCCGGAGAAGGTCGGCGAGTGCTCAACTCGCCCGGTGCGGAACATTCTGACGGTGCTGATGCCGTGTTCGGCGAAGAACCGGGCATCGATGTCGAAGAACAGGGCCGTTGCAGCAGCGTCGGCCAGCAGCGCGGTCGGGGCGATGGCCCAACTCGCGATCACGTCGGCGGTCGGTTCTCCGGTGACCGCGTCGAGCACGTGGTGCAGACCGGGACCCCAAGCCCGGCGGTTCGACGCGCTGGCGCAGAGGGCGACATCCGTTTTCGCGTCGCCGAGCTCGACGACACCGATCGCCTTCGTCGGGTCGGCCGGATGCTCGAGCGCCACCCGCAGCGGAACGCCCCGGGTGCGGAGATCGCCCCCGGCATCCACGACATGCTCTGTCAGCCCGAGCGCGCTCAGGAGGTCTCCCACCAGATCGACCAGGTAGCCCTTGCCCGCGGCGCCGACGTCGAGGAGGACCGGTGCAACCGTGTCGAGGTACTCGCCGTCCCACGCGATCGAGTCGTTCCACTCGGGGACGGGCTCGCGCGTCGCCGAGGGAGTCAGTCGGTAGGAGGCGTCGTAGCCGAGCGACTCCATGGCGCGTCCGACCAGCGGGGAGACGCGGCCGCCGGTTGCTGCGTAGAGCTCACGGTACAGCTCGAGCAGCGGCCCGGCGTCGTCGGGGAGGCGGTGGCGACCGGGCTCCCGTGCGATGCGGGTGACCAGCGAGTCATCCCGGAATCGCGACCAGTCGCGGTCGAAGCGGTCGATCCGTGCGGTCACGGCATCGCGCGCGGCATCCCCAAGTGGCTCGGCGGTGTCGATGCGCCAGACCGTGCCGATGGCGTCGAAGCTCCACGCGACGGGGAGCGGATCAACGAGCATCTGGCGGGTCAGGAGGCGAGTGCGTCGGCCTTGATGGCCTTCAGCGCGGCGTTGAACCCGCCGCTGGTCAGGGAGGAGCCGGCGACACGCGAGACGTTGAGCGAGTCGATGTCCTTGCCGACGACCTCCGCCGAGATTCCGCCGACGAACTGGGCCTGGTAGCTCTTCGCGGTCGGATCCGAGGCGTGCCCGGTGACGGTCACGGCGGTGACCTTGTTGCCGGTCAGGGTGAGCTTCACCGTCACCGACTGCGGGCCACCCGGGGAGGTGTAGTCGCCATTCTCGGTGTACGTGCCGTCCTTGTATGCGGCCGAGGCGGCGGTACTCGAGTTCGACCCGCTCGAGGTGTCGCTGCCGGCGGTGGTGGAGGCATCGGTGGCGGATGCGGCCGAGCATCCGGCGAGCGCGCCGATCAGGCCGAGGCCGGCGAATCCGAGGGAGATGGGACGAAGAAGGCGAGGCGTCATGAGGGGCTCCTGGTGAGGTGGGGGCGACGGCGATGGCGCGGGGTTTCAGCATGGCAGCGGCACCAGGGAAATCCTGAGAACCATCTGAGTAACGACCCCGAACGTGAAAAGGTTCACCTCACGTCCGATTGCTCGGGGTTCCCTCGGGCCTGCCGAGCGGGGCGGCGCGCGCGTGTAACGAATATGTAAACCCTCCTGCCTTAAGTTGCGCTTCGTAAGTTCGTACGGTGTACTAACAAACATGACTTCATCGGAAGTGCAGCGAAGCTCTTCCGTCCGAGACGGCGCACCCGTCGCGGCTCCGGGCTTCGCAAACGGTTCCAGCGGGTTGAGCCCGCATTCGGGCTTCAGCCATGGGCGCGTTCTGCGGCCCAGTGCGAAATCCCTCCCGGAGCATGCCCGCGGTCATAATCGCTCCCTCGTGCTCCAGACCCTCTACGGCACCGGGACCCTCAGCCGCGCAGACCTCGCCCGTGCGACCGGCCTGACCCGCGTCACGATCTCCGACCTGGTCGCCGAGCTCATGGCCGACAACCTCATCGTCGAAACCGGCCAGGCCCACGACGCCCGGCCGGGCAAGCCGGCCAAGATGCTCGATATCAACCGCTCGGGGTTCCAAATCATCGGCATCGACCTCAGCGAGTACGCGGTCTTCCGAGGCGCGGTCCTCGACCTCGATGGGGTCATCCTCGAGCGCGTCGAGGTTCTCCTGGATGGCGCGGCCGGCTCCGGGCTCACGGGGACTGCCGTCACCGCGCAGGTCGTGGC
>JALYHS010000264.1 GCA_030776385.1 Actinomycetota bacterium | reverse complement strand
CAGCGGGAGGAGGCGCCATGACCGCGGACACGCCGACGACGACCGTCCCCGCGCGCCTCGACGCTCATCTCGAGCAGCTTGTCACTCAGGCCGTCGAGCTTCTCCAGGGCCGCACCCTCGTGGTTCTGACCGGCGCGGGCGTGAGCACCGACTCCGGCATTCCCGACTATCGAGGCGCGGGCGCCCCGGTACGCAACCCGATGACCTTCGACCATTTCCAGTCGGATGCCCGCGGCCGCCAGCGCTACTGGGCGGGCAGCCACCTCGGCTGGCGCCATTTCTCGGCGGCCGAGCCGAACGCCGGTCACCGAGCCCTCGCCGCGCTGGAACTGGCTGGCGCGGTGAACGGCATCGTCACGCAGAACGTCGACGGACTGCACCTGCGCGCCGGCTCGCGACGAGTGGTCGACATCCACGGTTCGCTGGATCGAGTGCGCTGCCTGCACTGCGGCCAGACGTTCGCGCGGGCCGACATCGCCGAGCGGATGGCCCGCGACAACCCCTGGCTCGACGCGCCGGAGGGCGTGCAGCTGAACCCCGACGGCGACGTCACGGTCGAAGCATCCGACACCATGATCGTGCCGAGCTGCACGGTGTGCGACGGCATCCTCAAGCCCGAGGTGGTGTTCTTCGGCGAGTTCGTGCCCGTCGAGAAGTTCGAGGAGGCTCGGGCGCTCGTGCGCGCCGCCGATGCGATGCTCATTGCCGGTTCGTCGCTCGTCGTGAACTCGGGCATCCGACTGCTCGATCAGGCGTCGAAGCGCAAGATGCCGATCGTGATCCTGAACCGTGGCGTCACCAAGGGCGACCCGCGCGCGAGCCTTAAGATCGATGCGGGAACCTCCGAGGTGCTCGTCGCCCTGCGCGAACGCCTCGCCTGACCCGACCGGCGCGCGCCGTCGGGCACGAGCCGTTCTCAGGCAGGAGCAGGTCCCGATGACCGAGCTGTATCTCGTTCGCCACGGCGAAACCGACTGGAACCGTCAGCGACGCATCCAGGGGTTGACCGACATTCCGTTGAACGACACCGGGCGAGCTCAGGCGCGCGCCACCGGCCGGCTGCTGGCTCGGCGCCGGTGGGATGCCGTCTATGCCAGCCCGCTGTCCCGCGCACGCGAAACCGCGGCGATCATCGCGGGCGAACTCGAGCTGCCCAAGCCGACCCTGCTCGACGCTCTCGTCGAACGCAACTACGGGGACGCCGAGGGCCTCGACTGGATGCAGGTCGAGACGCGCTTCCCGCACGGTGCGGCCGTCCCCGGTCGCGAGTCGCGCGAGCAGGTGGGGGCGCGGGTGGTCCCCGCCCTCATCCGACTCGCCGAGGAGCGCGCGGGCCAGTCCCTTGTCATCGTCAGCCACGGCGGGGCGATTCGCGCCGTTCTGAGCGAGGTCGAACCGAGCGCCAGCCACGGAATGATCACCAACGGCTCGGTGCACAGCTTCCGACTCGAAGACGGCGCGCTTCGGCTCATCGCCTTCGACGACCCGATCGAGGTCGAGTCGATCGGCGAGGACTGCGGCGACCTGGACGAGCAGAACGCTGTCGAGGCGATGGAGGACGGCGCAGCATGAGTGCGGCGGGAGTGGCGCGCTTTCTGGCGGCTGTCGAGCCGCTCGGGCTGCGGCCCGAGGTACGCGAGTTCGCCGAATCCACCCACACGGCCGCCGAGGCGGCCGCCGCGATCGGGTGCGAGGTCGAGGCGATCGTGAAGAGCCTGGTGTTCGAGGCGGATGGCCTCCCGCTGTTGGTTCTCGCGTCCGGCCCGAACCGGGTGAACACGTCAGCCCTCGGAACCCGACTCGGGGCGGTGCTCGGCAAGGCCGACGCGAGCGCGGTGAAGGCGGCGTCCGGCTACAGCATCGGCGGGGTGCCGCCCCTCGGACTGCTTTCCCCGATGCGAACGGTAATGGACGAGTCGTTGCTCGCCCTTCCGCTCGTCTGGGCAGCCGCCGGAAGCGCGACCGCCGTCTTCGCGATCGAGCCCGCGGAGCTGGTGCGCCTGAGCGGCGCCGAGGTGTTCGCGATCCTTTGAGCCACGCCCAGAAGCTTGCGAAAGTACGCGAATCGCCCTGTTTTTGCGCGCTGAGATTACGCAGATATACGTACTCTCGCGGAACAGTGCGGGGTTCAGCCCGCGAGACCCTCCAGCGTCGAGAGCAGCGCCTCGGCAGAGCGGTCCCAGCTGAACGCGGCGGCCTGCGCGCGGGAGGCCTCCGAGCGGGCAAGCCACTCGACCGGGTCCTCGAGGCTGCGGACCGCGGATGCCACGGCGCTCGCATCCGTCGCCGGCGCGTAAAGCGCTGCCTCTCCCCCGATCTCGCGGAAGATCGGGATGTCGCTCACCACCACCGGAGTCCCGAGCGCCATCGCCTCGACGAGCGGCAGTCCGAAGCCCTCGTCGAGCGATGTCGTGACGAGCGCGGTCGCGGACTCGAGAAGCGCGAGGTAGACCTCCTCGCTCGTTCCGTCGTGGACGACAAGTGAGTCGAGCGGCGCGAGGGCGACCAGGCGGTCACGGTCGGCAGGAGTGATCCGGCTGAGCAGGTGCAGTCGGTAGCCGGGAAGCTGGCGCATCGCGCGAGCCAACGTCTCGACATTTTTGTACGGCATGAACGAGCCCATGTACAGCAGCTCCCGTGGCTCGGCGGTCGGGGCCGAGCGGTGGGTGGGGGCGTCGGCGGGCGGCGCGTCCGGCGCGTTTCCGACGATGACGATCGGCTTGCTCGTGAGGCGGTGTTCGCGCATGAGGTCGCGCGTCGTGGCCGAAACGGTGGCGACGGCATCCGCGCGATTCAGCAGCAGCCGCTGCGGCCACCACGCCAAGTGGTACAGGCGCCAGAGCACGCGGACGAACTGCGGCAGATCCCGCGGCGGGGTGCGATTGCGGTAGTAGATCAGGTCGTGCAGGGTCTTCACGAGCTTGTAGCGTCGCCCGAAGGTGCCCATGGTCTGCATGGGGGTGAACACGACATCCGGATCGAGCTTGTTGACCTGCAGCGCCACGAAGGGCTCGCGCGCGCTCGTCGGCCCTGAGGCGAGGGCCCATGGTAGTTCGGGCAGCAGCTTCAGCTGGCGCTTGTCGCTGATGAGCATGGTCACCGGATGCTTGGCCGCGAGTGCCTCGACCACCCCTGCGGTGTAGCGGCTGATCCCGTCGTGGTGGTCGATCCGCACGTAGCGGCAGTCGACGACGATCTTCACGGCGAAGTCCTCATGAGCGCCGGCTCACGGATGCTCGGCCAGGAACTGGCGGATCGCATCCGCCGCGCCCGCCGCCGCCTCGTAGTGGATGAGGTGCCCGACGGTCGGGAGTACCACCAGCCGAGCATCCGGGAACAGCGTGACGGTCTTCTGCTGGCCACTGAGCGGGGCGATTCGGTCGCCTTCTCCCGCGATCATCAGCACGGGGATCGGGATGCGGGGCGCGGCATCGCCGACCTGGGTGCTGAGCGACGCGTCGAAGCCCTCCGAGACGGTCTGCGGGTCGGAGAAGCCGTTGAAGAAGCGGTGATGCTCCTCGTGGATCCAGGTACGGAGCGCGGGATCATCGGTGGTCACGAGCGACATGCTCATGAACTGCACGATCAGCCAGTTGCCGAGCAGGCGACGCCCGAGGCCGGCGGGAAGGCGACGCGCGACCCCGTAGAACAGCCGCGTGAGCGCGGTCAGACCGCGACCTGCCGCCACAAGCGGGTCGGCCGAGATCGGGTTGACGAGGATGAGCGCCGGCGTCGGGAACCCCGCCGCGACCGCATGGGAGGTGATGATCGAGCCGAAGGAGTGCCCGAGGAGCACGGCGTCGCTGGGCACGCGCGCGGCGGCAGCGAACGCGGTCAGCCACGCCATGTACCCCGGGACCGAATGCGGCTCATCGGTCATGGGCGTCGACAGGCCGAAACCCGGCAGATCCGGGCTGATGAAACGGATGCCTGGCAGCTGCGCGACGACCGGCTCGAGCCCGTGGTGATCACCTCGGTACCCGTGCACGAGCAGGACGGTGCGTTCCGCATCCGGCGGACCGTAGTCCCAGTACTTCGTGGTGCTGCCGAGCACCTTCACCTCGCCGAGCCGCACGGGGATCTCGGCGAGCGCAGTCGCGTGCGGGGTCGGGGCGGTCATCGCCAATCAGTCTAGAAGCCGATCGCTAGGCTCACTGCGTGACCTTCACCGCTCCGATCACACTGCCCGGCTTGACCCTCGATCCGCACTGGTATCGCCGTTCCGTCTTCTACGAGGTGATGGTGAGATCGTTCGTCGACAGCAACGGCGACGGCTCAGGTGACCTCGCGGGTTTGATCTCCAAGCTGGACTATTTGCAGTGGCTCGGCGTCGACGCGCTGTGGATTCCGCCGATCTTCACCTCACCGCTCCGCGACGGCGGCTACGACGTGTCGGACTACCGCAGCATCCTTCCCGAGTTCGGCACGATCGACGAGTTCCGCGACCTGGTGACCAAGGCGCACGAGCGCAACATGCGAATCATCATCGACCTTCCGCTGAACCACACCTCCGATCAGCACGAGTGGTTCCACCAGTCGCGCGCCGATCCCGACGGGCCGTTCGGCGACTTCTACGTCTGGAGCGACACCGACGCGAAGTACGAAGGCGTCCGGATCATCTTCACCGACACCGAGGACTCGAACTGGGCTTTCGATTCCGAGCGTCGGCAGTTCTACTTCCACCGCTTCTTCAGCCACCAGCCCGACCTCAACTACGAGAACCGGGCGGTGCACGACGCGGTTTTCGAGGTCATCCGGTTCTGGATGGACATGGGTGTCGACGGCTTCCGGCTCGACGCGATCCCGTACCTGTACGAATCCGACGGCGGCAGCGGCGAGGGCGAACCGAAGACCCACGAGTTCATCAAGGCGGTGCGACGGATGATGGACCGCGACTACCCGGGCCGCGTGATGGTCGCGGAGGCGAACCAGTGGCCGAGCGAGACGGTGGCTTTCATGGGCACCGACGAGGAGCCGGAGTGTCACATGGCCTACGACTTCCCGGTCATGCCGCGCATCTTCTACTCGCTCCGTTCGCAGTCGGCGCAGGAGCTGCAGCGGGTCCTGGCCGAGACCACCGAGGTCCCCGCCGGGGCCGGCTGGGGCGTGTTCCTGCGCAACCACGACGAGCTCACCCTCGAGATGGTGTCCGAGGAGTACCGGCAGGCGATGTACGGGTGGTATGCATACGACCCGCGGATGCGCGTCAACGTCGGGATCCGTCGGCGTCTGGCTCCGCTGCTCGACAACTCCCGCGCCGAGCTGGAGCTTGCCCACGCGCTGCTGTTCTCCCTTCCCGGCTCGCCGTTCCTGTACTACGGCGACGAGATCGGCATGGGAGACAACATCTGGCTTCCCGACCGCGACTCCTCGCGTACCCCGATGCAGTGGACGCCCGACCGCAACGCCGGCTTCTCCACCGCCGACCCGGGCAAGCTGTACCTGCCGGTGGTGCAGTCCCTGGTCTACAACTACACGCTCGTCAACGTCGAATCCCAGCTGGCGCAATCGCGCTCGTTGCTGCACTGGGTGCGCAATGTCATCCATGTGCGGAAGGCGCATCCGACGTTCGGACTCGGCTCGATCCGGGTGCTGCCCACCACGCACGAGTCGGTGCTGGCCTTCGTGCGCGAGTACGCCGGATCGGGCGCCCAGTTCGGCGACGCGCCCGAGCGGATCCTGTGTGTGTTTTCGTTCTCGCACAACCCGGTCGCGGTGAAGATCGACGTCGGGGAACCCGGCTCGGCGCTGTACGACCTGTTCGGCGGCGGCGAGTTCCCGACGATCGGCGACGACGGCACGGTGGCGCTCACGCTCGCGACACAGAGTTTCTACTGGCTGCACGTGGGCGAGGTCCGCTTCCAGGCCGGTAGTTTCTGAGCAACCCAGTAGTTTCTGGCAACGGAGTAACTTCGGATCATGACGGATGCAGCGGCGCACGCCGACGGACAGGTAGAACTCTGCGTGCTCCTCTGGGCGCATCCGGGGCGCGATGCCGAGCTCGTCGCCTACGAGGACCGCGTCCTGGCGCTGGTGCCCGGACACGGCGGGAAGGTACTGCACCGCGCGCGGAGCACGGGCGAGGCGAAGCATCCGCTCGAGATGCAGTTCTATTCGTTCCCGTCGGAGGCGGCCCTGCAGGCCTATCTCGCCGATGACCGCCGGGTGGCACTCGCCGCGGAGCGGGACCGCGTCGTCGCGAGGACCGAGCTGATCCGCGTCTCCTTCGTCTGAAAACATTTCGCCGAACGCCGAGCGCCTTCCCGCATCCTGTCCCCTGTTGGCCATACCGTGTGCCCATGAGTATGTGGGGCGAGCGCCTCGGGGTCTTCGACCTCGAAACCACCGGAGTCGACGTCGACACCAGCCGGATCGTGTCGGCGTGCATCGCGGTCCTCGACGAGGACGGTGCGGTGGTCTCCCGCTGGAACTGGCTCGCCGATCCCGGCATCGACATCCCCGAGGGTGCGAGCGCCGTGCACGGGATCACGACGGAGCGTGCGCAGCAGGAGGGCCGCCCGGCGACACTGGTGATCGCCGAGATCGTGCAGACCCTGCGAGTCCTGTTCGATTCGGGCATCCCGGTCACCGTCTACAACGCGCCGTACGATTTGTCGCTTCTCGATCGCGAGTGTCGGCGGCACGGGCTCGAGCCGCTTGACAAGCTGTCGCCGGTGATCGATCCGCTCGTGATCGACAAGGCCGTCGACCGCTACCGGAAGGGCAAGCGCACGCTCGAGGTGACCGCAACGGTCTACGAGGTCCCGCTCGAGGACGCCCACGACGCGGGAGCGGATGCCATCGCCGCTGGTCGTGTCGCACTCGCCCTTCTGCGCCGCTACCCGGACGAGCTCGACATCCCCCTCGACGAGCTGCACGGGCGACAGGATGTCTGGCACGCCGAACAGGCGGCAAGCTTCCAGGAGTATCTGCGCAACAAGCGCGGCGATGACAGTTACGTCGCCGACCCCTCCTGGCCGCTGAAGCCGACGGTCGACACCAGCAGCTTCGTCGACACGCAGCCGATCCCGCCGCTTCCGCCGCGCCGCGGCAATGTGCCGGTGCTCGACTTCTCGGCGACCGGTGTTCTCGCCCTGGAGGCCTCGCGCGGCGAGGCATCCGAGTCGGATGCTCGGCGGTTCACCTCTCGGGCGGAGCGGCTGTCGTCGGCTCCTGTGCCCTCGAGCCCGCCGCCCTCGAGCCCGCCGCCTTCGAGCCCGGCGCCGAGCGACGATCACGTCCTCGACGGGGAGGACTCCGAGCCCGCCTGGATCGTCGAGCCCAGCGAGATGCCGCTGGTGGTCGTCGACCAGCTCGAGGTGCAGTCGCTGCGCTTCGACTCCGATGAGGATACGGGCTCGGTCAACTCGGAATCCTTGACCGTCACGGAGCTCGTGGGCACCTTTCCCAGCCGTGACCGCGATCTGCCGGACACCGACGACACGGATGTCGTCGGCGTCCCCGGTGGCGGGGCCGTCGCCGGCGGACGTGGCGACGAGAGTGCCGTGGAAAGTGGCGCCGAGAGTCCGACCGAAGGAAAAGGCACGAGCTGGCAGGACCGCAACGACGCCGGAGCCTGGGTTCTGGACGACACATCCGCTTCGGAGGCCGAGGAGCCGGAGGTTTACCGCTCGGACACCGAGTATCTCGAGCAGCAGACCGGCGACGTCGAACTCGGCGCCGACGACCTCGAGCCGGGCTCCGAGCCGATGGCCGCGAGCGATGCCGTTGGGGAGCCCGAGGCGGAGCCCGTGGCCCCCGTCGGTCCCCCGCAGGCCGTGCTTCGGGTTGCGGCCGCGATCGTGACCGATCCCGAGGGGCGATGCCTGCTGGTGCGCAAGACGGGCACCACCGCGTTCATGCAGCCCGGCGGCAAGCTCGAGGCCGGCGAGTCGGCTCTCGACGCCCTTTCCCGAGAACTGCAGGAGGAACTCGGTCTCGAACTCGACGAGGCGTCGGCCGAGTATCTGGGCGTGTTCCGCGCGGACGCCGCGAACGAGCCGCACACGACCGTGTCAGCCGCCGTGTTCGCTCTCGAGACGGCCGTGCCGATCGAGGCGCACGGTGAGATCGAGGAACTGCTGTGGATCGACGACCTTGACGGCCTGCAGGTCGAACTCGCACCGCTCAGCCGCGATGAGCTGCTGCCCCTGTGGGCATCTCGGCGTACCGGGGTCGCGCTGTTCTGAGGGGGCTCCCCTACCGCTCGACCGCCGCGATGATCGCGTCGGACAGCTGGGCGAGATGCCGGATGCCGTTGGGCGCGCGCGGGACCCGATCCGTCAGGTAGGACACCACGAGGTCCCGCTCGGGGTCGGCCCACCCGAAGCAGCAGTTGCTCCCGTTATGGCCGAACGCGTGCCGGCTGGAGGTGCGTCCCATCGGGCCGGTTCGCGAGCCGAGCCGCACCCCGCCGAGCTGGAACCCGAGCGACCAGCGGATCGGCGCTCGCGCGAAGAGATCGGTCTGGCGGTCGCTCGACGGCTCGAGGGCGGCCCGCAGCGTCTCGGCGCGAAGCAGCCCCGGACCGTGACCGGCGAGATCATCGAGCAGCGCCCGGTAGAACGCCGTCAGATCGGCGGCGGTGGTGGAGACTCCGGCGGCGGGGATGACCGCGGCGCGGGTCACGCGGCGATTGAGGACCGACTGGGCGACCCCACCGCCGGGACCGTCCACGTGCACGGGGACGTGACGCGGCCACGCGGCATCCGGAAGTCCGATGAAGGTGTTGTGCAGCCTCAACGGCTCGAGGATCTCCCGTCGCAGCAACTCGTCGACCTGCTCACCGGTGACGCGCTGCAGCAGTTCGCCGAGCAGGAAGCCGTAGACCAGGTACTGATAGGCCGGTCCGCGGGTCGGGTCGAGCTTGGGGGCCGATCTTTCGATGCGCTCGACGCTGCGCCGCCAGTTGGACATCGCCAGCGCGTCGCCCAGCGTCGAACCGGCCGTCGGCATGCCGGTGCGATGTTGCAACACCTGCCGAACGGTGATGTGCTGCTTGCCGTTGTCGCCGAACTCCGGCCAGTATTCGGCGATCGGGGCGTCGAGGTCGACCTCGCCCCGCTCGACGTAGCGATGCACGAGCACGGCGATGAACGGTTTGCTGGCCGAGAAGAGCCAGAAAAGGGCGTCGGGGGTGCATCCGAAGCTGAGATCGAGGGCGAGCCGACCCCCGCGCTCGACGCGCAACTGGCCGCGGTCGCTCCACGCGGTTGCGAGGGCCGCCGCGCGGGATAGAGCGTCACCTCGCATCCCTGCCGCGGCCGGATCGGGCTTGCCGGCGTCTGACACGTGCCGACGGTAACAGCCGCCCCTGAACGAGGAAGGGCGACCAGCCGAAGCCGATCGCCCTGTCGAAGATGAATTCTGGGAACTACTTGCCGAAGCCCTTGTACCGCGAGTTGAACTTCTCGACGCGACCCGCGGAGTCCATGATGCGTTGCTTACCCGTGTAGAACGGGTGCGAGGCGGAGGAGATCTCGACGTCGATCACCGGGTAGCTCGTGCCGTCCAGTTCGATCGTCTTGTCGCTGGAGACGGTCGAACGCGTCAGGAAGGTCTCACCGCTGGCCAGATCGCGGAAGACGACGGCTTCGTACTTCGGGTGGGTCTCGGACTTCATGGTGAACCTCGGTCGATGTCGATACGGTGGGAAAGAAGTATGTGGGCCGAACGGCCAAGGACTGACTTTAGCAGAGAAGCAGGCCGTTACCCAGCGGCTCTCGCGCTGAAGCGCCCGTTGTCGCTCGTCGAGGCCAGCAGCTCCAGCCCGAAGACGTCGCTGAGCAACTCGCCCGTGATGATCTCGGCGATCGGACCAGCAGCCTGCACGGCGCCATCGGCCAGAAGCAGGGCGTGGGTGAACCCGGGCGGAATCTCTTCGACGTGGTGCGTGACCATGACCATGGCGGGTGATTCGGGCGAACTGGCATAGGCGCCGAGCAACTGCAGCAGCTCCTCGCGGGCACCCAGATCGAGGCTCGCCGCCGGTTCGTCCAGCAGGAGCAGCTCGGGATCGGTCATCACGGCACGCGCGATCTGCACACGCTTCTGCTCACCGTCGCTGAGGGTCCCGAACAGACGACCTTCCAGGTGACCGAGCTTCCATTCGGCGAGCACGCGCCGTGCGCGGCGCACGTCGATATCGTCGTATTCCTCGTTCCACCGGCCGGTGACCGAGTACGCGGCGGTCATGACGGCATCCAGGACCGACTCGTTGGCGGGGATGCGACGTCCCAGAGCCGTTGAGGCGAAACCGATGCGCGGACGGAGCTCGAAGACGTCTACCTTGCCGAGTCTCTCGCCCAGGATCTTCGCCTTGCCGGAGCTTGGAAACATGGTCGCCGACGCGATCTGCAGCAGGGTCGTCTTGCCGGCGCCATTCGGGCCGAGAATCACCCAGCGCTCCTCGGAGCGGACCTTCCAGGTGACCGAATCGAGGATGTTGTTGCCGTCCCGGACGACGGTCAGGTCGGAGAGTTCGAGCGCGCCGGACATGATGCTCCCAGCCTAGGCCAGCACGCCCTCAGGCAAGCACAGACGCGTAGATCGCGTGGGTGCGGGCCGCAATGCTGTCCCAGCTGAACTCCTCGCGCGCGCGCCGGTGCCCTGCCTCTCCCATCAGGCGGGCGGCCACCGGATCTGAGACCACCTCCGTGAGGATCGCGGCGAGATCGGCGATGAACTTCTCCGGATCCACTGGGGTGCCCGTCCCGTCCTGCAGCTGTTCGATCGGGACCAGTCGGCCGGTGATGCCGTCCGCCACCACCTCGGGGATGCCTCCGGTCGCTGTGCCGACCACCGGAGCACCGCACGCCATGGCCTCCAGGTTGACGATGCCGAGTGGTTCGTAGACCGAGGGACAGACGAAGGTCGTCGCGTTGGAGAGCAGGGCGGCGAGCTCGCGCTGGCTGAGCAGCCGATCCAGCCACACGACGCCCGAGCGCTCGGTCTGCAGCGCCTCGACGCCTGCCTGCACCTCCGCGAGGATCTCGGGCGTGTCCGGAGCGCCGGCGCAGAGCACGAGCTGCACGTCAGCGGGGAGCCGTTTGGCGGCCTCCAGGAGGTACGGGAGGCCCTTCTGCCGGGTGATCCGGCCCACGAATACGATGCTCGGGCGGTTCGGATCGACGCCGAGTTCTCGCACCAGGTCCGGGTCCTCGATGCGCTGCCAGCGCTCCAGGTCGATGCCGTTGTGCACGACCTTCACGCGCTCAGGGTCGATCGCGGGATAGGAGCGCAGGATGTCGCGAGCCATGCCGGCGCTGACGGCGATCACCGCATCCGCGGCCTCGAACGCCGTCTTCTCGATCCAACTCGACACCCGGTAGCCGCCACCGAGCTGCTCGGCCTTCCACGGACGCAGAGGCTCGAGGCTGTGCGCGGTCACCACATGCGGGATGCCGTGCAACAGTTTCGCGAGATGCCCGGCCCCATTGGCGTACCAGGTGTGCGAGTGCACGATGTCGGCGCCCGCGACATCATCGGCCATCTGGAGGTCGACGCCGAGGGTTGCGAGGGCCGGATTCGCGGACGTGAGCTGCGCCGGCACCAGATAGGAGTAGACGTGCGGCTCATCGCGTGGTTTCCCGAACGCCCGCACCACCACATCGGTGGACGGACGCAGAGCCCTCACCAACTCGGCCACATGAACGCCCGCGCCGCCGTAGACCTCCGGCGGGTATTCGCGGCTCAGGATGTCGACTCGCATTCTGCGACGTTAGCCCAGCGCGGCCTCTGGCACAGCCCGCGGACCCGGGCCTAGTGTGGCCACATGGCATCAAAGAAGATCTTCGGCATCGTGTTGGCCGGCGGGGAAGGCAAGCGGCTGATGCCCCTCACTGCGGATCGAGCAAAGCCGGCGGTGCCATTCGGAGGGGTCTACCGCCTCGTCGACTTCGCACTCTCGAACCTGGTCAACTCGGGCCTCCGCCAGATCGTGGTCCTGACCCAGTACAAGTCGCACTCGCTCGACCGGCACGTGTCGACCACCTGGCGCCTGTCCGGGATGCTCGGTGCCTACGTCGCCTCGGTTCCGGCCCAACAGCGTCTCGGCAAACGCTGGTTCAGCGGCTCCGCCGACGCGATCCTGCAGAGCCTCAACCTGCTGCGCGACGAGAAACCCGACATCGTGGTCGTGGTCGGGGCTGACCACGTGTACCGCATGGACTTCACCGCCATGATCGACGCGCACATCGCGTCCGGCATGGGCGTCACCGTCGCCGCCATCCGGCAGCCGATCTCGTTGGCCGACCAGTTCGGCGTGATCGAGCTCGACCCGAAGAACCCCGAGAAGATCGCGGCCTTTCGCGAGAAGCCGAAGGACGCCGTCGGGCTCGCCGACTCCCCCGGCGAGGTGCTCGCCTCGATGGGCAACTACGTCTTCGACGCCGAGGTGCTGATCGACGCGGTGCAGCGTGACGGCGCGCGCGCGGATTCGAACCATGACATGGGCGGCGACATCGTCCCCGATTTCGTCGCGCGTGGAGAGGCCGGCGTCTACGACCTCAATCGCAACGAGGTCCCCGGCGCCACGGAGCGCGATCGGTTCTACTGGCGAGACGTGGGGACGATCGAGTCCTTCTTCGACGCACACCAGGACCTGATCTCGGCTCTCCCCGTCTTCAACCTCTACAACCGCGAATGGCCGATCTACAGCCAACAGCTCAACTCGCCACCGGCCAAGTTCGTGCGCGATGGCCGAGGCGGTGTCGGGACCGCGATCGACTCGATCGTCTCCCTCGGTTGCGTCATCTCCGGCGGTCACATCGAGCGCAGCGTGCTGGGTCCATGGGTCACCATCGACTCGGGGGCGAAGGTGGTCGATGCGGTCGTGTTCGAGCGCGTTCACATCGGCGAGAACGCGGTCATCCAGCGCGCTATCCTCGACAAGGACGTCGTCATCGCCCCCGGGGCAACCGTCGGTGTCGACCACGACGCGGATCGCGCGCGCGGCCTCACGGTGACCGAATCCGGCATCACGGTGGTCGGCAAGGGCGAGACGGTCAGCTAGCTCGTCCTGCGTCGGCAGGCGTCCAGACGGAAGGCTCCCCCGCACCCATGGCCGCCTTCCTGGTCGTTCTCGACGTGGATTCCACGCTCATCGAGAACGAGGTCATCGAGTTGCTCGCCGACGAGGCGGGCTCCGGTGAGCAGGTCGCCGACATCACCTTCCGCGCGATGAACGGTGAACTGGATTTCGAGGAGAGCCTGCGCGAACGCGTCGCCACCCTGGCCGGCCTGCCCGCCTCCGCGATCGAGCGTGTGCGGGCCAAGGTCACCGTCACGGAGGGCGTGCCGGCGATGATCGCGGGCGTCCAGGCCGCGGGGGGTCGCGTGGCCGTGGTGTCTGGCGGGTTCCACGACGTGATCGACCCGATCGCCGCCCGACTCGGACTCGACGAGTGGCGGGCCAACCGCCTCGAGATCGCCGATGGCGTGTTGACGGGCGGTCTCATCCCGCCGATCATCGATGCAGAGGCCAAGGCGTCTGCCCTCCGCGAATGGGCCGCGGACGCCGGACTCCCGCTGTCGCAGACGCTCGCGGTCGGCGACGGCGCGAACGATCTGCCGATGATGGCGGTCTGCGGGCTGGCCGTCGGATTCGACGCGAAGGCGCCCGTGCGTGACCTGGCACACACTCTGCTCGACGTGCGGGACCTGTCGCTGCTGCTGCCGCTGATGGGGCTTCCGCGGCCATGAGCGACATCGTGGTGCGTCGGGCGGCTGTCGAGGATGCCCCGGCCATCGCCCGCGTCCACATCCAAGCGTGGCGCGAGACGTACTCGCGTCTGCTCGAGCCAGGCGAGCTCGACGACCTCGACGTGGACGCGCGGGCAGTGCGGTGGGAACAGATCATCGCGGACGCACGCTCGACCGTGTGGGTCGCCGCGATCGCTGAGAAGACGATTGGCTTCGCGACTGCGGGAGTCAGGCGGGACCACGAAATGCCGCGGCCCATCGAGCTCGAGGCGATCTATGTGCTCGCCGCGCATCACGGTTCAGCGGCGGGCCAGCGGCTGCTCGACGCCGCGATCGGCGACTCCCCCGCGTTTCTCTTCGTCGCGGCGGACAATCCGCGCGCGCAGGCCTTCTACCGGCGGAACGGCTTCGAGTTCGACGGGGTGATGGAGAGCGTTCCGCTCGTGCGGACGCCGATCGTCTCGAGCCGGATGGTTCGCTGACGCACTCGCGGGATCTCGCGGCCGCGAGGGGTGCCGTTTGACGGTTTTCTCGCACAGAACCCGTC
>JALYHS010000263.1 GCA_030776385.1 Actinomycetota bacterium | reverse complement strand
GAGGCGGAGTAGTTCCACGAACGAGTCGACGGCGATCTGCTGCGTGCTGCGGGGGTCGACGGTGATCCGGGTCGCGTAGTGACGGGCGGCGGGGTCCATGAAGCGGGGTCCGCCGCGGCGGGGTGAGGTGATCGCGTCGAACGTCGCGACAACGATCGCGGCGGATTCGGGGTCGAGGAGCCCGGTGATGCGGGTCATCCCGTCCGACAGTGGGGTCAGGCGCAGGTAGCGGGCATCCCGGAGCGCTTGTTCCCGATCCAGAATGTGGGCCTCATCCAGTTCGGCCGCCCACTCCCGGGCACGAGTCGCGAGCTTCTCCACCGTGAGCACGCCGGCGTCTTCGACGAGGGATTCCGCGGCTGCAACGATGAGGTCAGTGGGCACCGCAGGATCGATACGGGAGAGTCCGGCCCGGATGGCATCCGCCGCGTCAAGGGACAGGCGAGCGTCCTGAACGGCGCTGGCAACAGCATCCAAAGTCGATGGCTCGCTCAGCAGTACCCCGACCCGCACCATGGTGTGAGATTCGCGGGCGCTGGTGCCGGCGAGTTGCTGCACAAACAGTTGCGGGGTGCGGGCCCCATGACGTTGAGCGAGACCGTCATGGCCGAGCTCGCGGCGGGAGCGACATGCGATCTGCCCTGCCACCGCAGCAGACCACGCATCCGTTCGACGGCGCACCTCGGCCAGATCCCGTTGCACCTGCATCAACGACGCGTCGCTCAACCCCTCGACCGCAGGCACCACGAACGCGGTCGAGGTATCGACCAACGACGCGAACACGGTGGGGGTAGGCATGCCTCCATTCTCCGCATAGTCGAACATATGTTCTAGTGAATGAGCAAAGTGGTGCACAAGTCGCACCCCTGAGACCCTGTGGAGAAGGAGTGGAGGAGAAGTCGGGGAGAAGACGAATCGCGGCCTCAGTCCTCGAGGTGATCCACGCCCGGCATCCACGACTGCCCCGGCACGCCCCAACTGCGCTTCTTGATGGTCTTCACTGCCGCGCGATCGTGAGGGTGTGCGAGCCGATCCGCGTAGAGCACGCCGTCGAGGTGGTCGTACTCGTGCTGGAAGATCCGCGCGAGCCAGCCCTCGGCCTCGATCTCATAGCGCGAGCCGTCGAGTTCGGTGGCGCGGAGGAGCGCACGCTCGGCACGTCGCAGGGGGAAGCGCTCCCCGGGGAGGGAGAGGCATCCCTCTGACTCGTCGTCCTCGTCGAGCTCGTCGAGCGAGAGCGGGCTGATCCACAGCTCGGGGTTGATCGCAGTGCCCCGGTGCACCTCCCCGTTCTCGTCGGTCCAGTGGAACACGAACACGCGCAGCGGCACTCCCACCTGCGGGGCGGCCAACCCGACGCCCGGTGCCGCGGCCATCGTCTCCTCCATGTCACGAACGAGAGCAGAGAGTGCGTCATCGAAGTCGACGACCGGTACCGCGGGGGAGTGGAGCACCGGGTCCCCTGTGATGAGGATGGGAAGCACGGCCATTCATCCAGGATATCGAGCGTTCAGCGGTTAGATTCGACGGGTGCATCCGGACGTCTTCGAACTCGTACCGCCGCACCTCGTGGGCTCCAACCCGCCCCTGGGCATCGCGATTGCCCTGCTTGGTGGTCTGTTTCTCGCCCTGGGAGCCCAGTTCCAGCACCGAGGTGTCACGGTCGTCGAAGAGCGGTTCGGCTCCGGTCACAAGGCGGGGCTCAACCTAGGTCAGATCCTCCGCCTGCTGAAGAGCCCGTGGTGGGTGCTGGGCACGCTGCTGCTCGGTCTCGCGATCCTCTGCCAGCTCACCAGCCTCGGATTCGCCCCGATCATCGTGGTGCAACCGCTCGGCGTGGTCGCGCTCGTCATCACTTCGGTCGTCAATGCCCGCGTCTCGCATTCCCCGCTCACCCGCCAGGCCATTCGCGCGATCACCTTCTGCGTCGCCGGCATCGCGATCTTCGTCACGGTGGCCGCCTTCGTGGCCCAGGAGACGCCGATCAACACGACGCAGCTGGTCATCATCATGGTGATCATGGGTGTGGTGATCCTGCTGCTCGCGCTTGCATTCGCCTTCTTCCGCAAGCGGTTCACGGCGATCTTCTACATCATCTCGGCCGGCGTGCTGTACGGATTCGTGGCCACCCTGGCGAAGGTCGTCATCAACCGCGTGATCACCGGCAACTTCGAGGGGCTCACGGTGTTCGCGATCGTGGCCCTGTTGGCCGCCGTGATCGTCGGTGCCTACTTCGTGCAGACCGCGTACTCGGTCGGTTCTCCGGATCTCGTGATCGCCGGACTCACCGTGGTCGACCCGCTCATCGCCGTCGCGATCGGGATCATCGTGCTGCGGGAGGCCGCCGACGCGCCGCTCTGGGTGCTCCCGGTCTGGCTCGTGGCCGCCGGGATCGCGGTCTACGGCGTCTTCCAGCTCGCGAAGACTCGCGCGGCGCAACTCGCCGCGACACAGGCAGAGGCCGCGAAGAACGGCCACTCCTGAGTTACCCTTGGTCGGTAGCGGTTCCGCTGCTCCCAGGATCGAAGGGCACCGAGTGACCGACGCGCAACCAGCGCGGCAGCCGATGCGGATTCTCATCGGAGTCGACACGTTCGCCCCCGATCTGAACGGTTCTGCCACTTTCTCCCGACGTCTCGGCGCCGGACTCGCGAAGCGCGGCCACGACGTCCACATCATGGCGCCCGCTCAGCGGCGGGCGCACGGCACCTTCCAGGAGGTGTACGACGGGCAGACCCTGACCGTGCACCGGATCTACAGTTGGCGTTGGCCCCCGCATCCGTGGTTGCGTTTCATGCTGCCGTGGCGCACGAAGGCCAACTCCCGCAAGATCATCGATTCCATGCATCCGGATGTCATCCACTTCCAGTCGCACATCATCGTCGGTGCGGGGCTGGCTCCGGTCGGCAAGGCCCACGGAATCAGGATGGTGGGGACCAACCACACCATGCCGGAGAACGTGCTGCAGCACGTCACGATTTTCCCCCAGCCAATGCTCGACTGGCTGGCGCGCGTCCAGTGGAAGTCGGCCACCAAGGTGTTCAGTCTTGCTGACAGGCTCACCAGTCCGACCCAGAATTCGGCCGACTACTTCATGAAGATGACCGGGCTGAGCGACGTGATCGCCATCTCGAACGGCATCGACACCACGGTGTACACACCCGACTTCTCGCCCAAGCCCGACCGCAGGATCGTCTATGTCGGTCGGCTGGACGAGGAGAAGCACATCGACGAGTTGATCCGCGCCGTGCAGCGCATGGATGCCTCCCTCGACGTCCAGCTCGACATCATCGGCGGCGGAGAGATGAAGCAGAGGCTCCGGGAGTTGGCGTCGTCGTTGGGTGTGTCGGCCCGCGTGCATTTCCTCGGCAAGCTGAGCGACGAGGAACTGCGCGAGACCCTCACCCGCGGCACCGTCTTCGCGATGCCCTCACGTGCCGAACTGCAGTGCATCGCGGCCATGGAGGCGATGGCGACGGCGCTGCCCGTCGTCGCGGCCAATGCCATGGCCCTTCCCCATCTGGTGCACGAGGGGGAGAACGGTCACCTCTACGAGCCCGGCGACGTGGATGCTCTGGCCGCGGCCCTCACGGACGTGCTGACCGCCGATCCCGTGCGTATGGAAAAGATGAAGAAGGCGTCGCTCGAAGTTGTCGCTCATCACTCCATGGCGCACACGCTGGACGTTTTCGAGGCCCTGTATCGTGGGGAATCGGTGGCCCCGACGGCCGCCGAACCCGAATCGACGCCCGTGGCCGAGCAGTCCACGTCCCCCGATCCGGGTACGGGGCGGTAGCGCAGCATTCGTCCCCAGACGAACAGACTGATTCGCCCTGCATCCCCGACGATCGGGATTCAGAGTCGGATGGTTCTCGATGTCGGTGAGAGAATCTCTCACGTGGCAGTAGACGACGAGGAACTGTATGCCCTCCGCAAGAGGGCGTACGGGCCAGATGCCGATATCCAACTCGATGCCCGAGCCGTCAATCGTCTTCGCGAGCTGGAAGCCAAGGTGAC
>JALYHS010000262.1 GCA_030776385.1 Actinomycetota bacterium | reverse complement strand
CCCGTGATCGGGGTGCCGGTTGGGCTGCATCTGATCACAAGTGCGGCGGTCGGCTGTGACCCGATCTCGTGGTTCACCCGGGCGAAGATCATCTCGAACCCGTCAGCGTTCGTGCTGGGATTGCCGGGATTGGGCAAATCGTCTCTGGTCAGACGCATGATGCTCGGGCTGACGTTCCAGGGCGTCATTCCACTGGTTCTGGGAGACACCAAGCCGGACCATGTGGATCTCATCAGCGCGCTCGGCGGTCAAGTGATCACCCTCGGGCCGGGCCGCGGGGCCCTGAACGTCCTGGACCCGGGTGAGGCGAGGGAGGCGGCCGAGAAGCTTCGAAAGTCTGGCCGCGACGATCTCGCCGACCGGCTCACCGCCGAATCAGCAGATTTGCGCCTGACCATGGTGGCGTCGCTGATCACGATCGCCCGCCGCGAGCCACCCACCGATCGTGAGGAGGCGATCGTCGAACGTGCCCTGCAGTTGCTCGATGAGCAGTACCGCGGCACGCCGGTCCTCGGGGACCTGTTGAACATGATCCGAAGTGCGCCGGAGGAGCTTCAGCTGATCGCAGTGTCCCGCGGCCGGTTGGACCGATATCAGGAGATCACCGAAGGACTCGAGGCGACCCTGCAGGGCCTGATCGGGTCGAGTCGCTTCGGTGACGTGTTCTCCAAGCCGACGTCGACGCCAATGATGCGCGATCGCCCTGTGGTGTTCGACGTCTCATCCGTGAGCGAGAACAACCAGGAGCTGCAGGCGGCGATTCTTCTGGCGTGCTGGTCGTACGGCTTCGGGACCGTCCGCGTAGCGGAGGCGCTGGCGGAAGCCGGCCTGGAACCGCGACGGCACTACTTCGTGGTGATGGACGAGATTTGGAAGAGCCTGCGGGTCGGGCACGGGCTTGTGCAGCGGATCGACGCGCTCACCCGACTGAACCGGCAACGAGGCGTCGGGCAGATCATGATCACCCACACGGTCAGCGACCTCGAGCTGACGAGCACACACGAGACGGCCATGGCGAAGGGGTTCATCGAACGCTCCGCGATCGTCATCTGCGGCGGGCTACCGGACGCCGAAATGGCGAAACTGCAGTCGGTCGTGCGCTTCTCTAAAGCGGAGCAAGACATGGTCGTGGCATGGAAGACCCCACCCGGGTGGGACACCGACCATCACGCTGCTGACCCGCCCGGGATGGGCAAGTTCTTGATCAAGGTCGGCGGCCGGCCGGGGATCCCCGTGCAAGTCGTGCTGACGGAGGCGGAGCTTGCGGTGAACGACACCAACAAGATGTGGCGGGAGAAGACCTAGATCGGCACCAGTCGGCCGCGGCTCTGCGCCGTCAGCGAGTGAGGAAACCATGAGTGCACCATCCCGACGACGCGGCCCAGATGGGACCTCGCAGTGAACGACTTCAACCGCATGTGGCACGCCGGCGAGCGTCTCCCACCGCTTGCCGCCGTGCGTCCCGAGCTGATCGCGGTGCTTGATCCGCGCGGTGCGGATGGTGTTGCTTGAGCCCACCGAACCGTCGGCCGGAGCCGGGGCGCTTCGACGCCACCACTGTCCTTGTCGGTATCGTCGTCGTACTGGTCCTCTGTGTTGTCGCGGTGCTGTGGGCATCGGTCTCGATCGGCTCGCGCCTCGACGGTGTGAACCCGGCTCTGACCCGCAACCCGCTCGAGGTGGTCTTCGGACTGATCCGCGGGCGGATCGTCTGGCCGCCGTCCGCGACCTGGCTCACCGTCCTATTCTCGGCGACCGTTGTGGCGATCGCCGCCGGCCTTGGACTCCTCATCGGCCGAGTCCTGCGCAAGCGCACCCGCGTCGACCGTTCCGTGGCGTATCTGGCTCGCGGCCGCGACCTGTCCGAGATGGGCCGCAAGGGCGCAACCCGCACCGCGCAGCGCCTCGGCGTGCAGGGCACGCCGGGGATCCCGATCGGCAAGTCCATCCCAGGCGGTCAACCGCTCTACGCACTGTGGGAGTACGTAATGATTGCCCTTGCCGGCCCCCGCGTCGGCAAGACAACCACGCTGGTAATACCAGCAATTCTCGAAGCGCCCGGCGCGGTCGTCACGACCTCCAACAAACGAGACACCGTGGACGCCACCCGCGACCCACGGTCGCAGCTTGGCCAGGTGTGGATCTTCGACCCGCAGGCGATCGCGCTCGAGGACGCCACCTGGTGGTGGAACCCGCTGTCCTACGTCAAGGATGACGTGAAGGCGTTCAAGCTCGCGGAGCACTTCGCCTCGTCCGCCAGGGCGGACGGTGCTGTGCAGGATGCGTTCTTCGAGCCTGCTGGCCAAGACTTGCTCGCCGGCATGCTGCTCGCGGCCGCGCTGCAGCAGCGGCCGATCACTCAGGTGTTCAACTGGCTCTCGGAGCCGACGAACCAGGAACCCGTCGACATACTGCGCGCGTGGAACTACGACCTGATCGCCGCCGACGTGCAGGGCGTCATCATGTCCCCGGAGAAGCAACGCGGCGGCGTGTACGGCACCGCACGGCAGATGGCGTCGTGCTTGAAGATCCGCGCGACCCAGCGGTGGGTGGGGCCGATCGGCGGCAACTTCGCCGGCGATCGCCGGCCGCAGTTCGATCCGGATGCGTTCGTGCGCGGCACGGGCACTCTCTACTCGC
>JALYHS010000261.1 GCA_030776385.1 Actinomycetota bacterium | reverse complement strand
AAGTTGACATTCACATCGTCGCCCAGCGTGAAGCCCCCTGCCTCAAGGGCCGCATTCCAACTCACACCGAAGTCGTTGCGGTTAAGAACTGTGGTTGCGGTCGCGCCAGCCTTGGTGCGGCCGTACTCGTCCGTGACCACGCCACCGAGTTCGCCGCTGAGGCGAACGGGAAGGGTCACCCCACGCATAGTGAGGTCACCGTCGACGGTGAATCCTTCGTCTCCGATGAATGCTATTCCGTGTGAGGCGAATGTGATTGTCGGGTATTTTTCGACAAGGAAGAAGTCGCTGGTACGGAGATGGTCATCGCGGGCCTTCTGACCGGTGTTTACTGACGCGACGTCGATTGTCGCCGTGATTGTTGAATCCTCGGGCCTGGTGGCAGTGACGATGGTGAGGTCAAACTTCTCAAACCTTCCGCGAACCTTGCTGATGGCAAGGTGCTTGACGCTGAAGGTGATCTCGGAATGGGTGGGGTCGAGAACCCACGTTCCAGCGATATAGCCCGGTCGGGTTGTTGCAGTCATTCTGTGGTTCCTCCACTTAACTAGGTGATAACTCGCGGTTGGGATGTCTGAGTTGCGATCGCCTCGGGTCGGCGTCTTGCGATCAGACGTTGGTGTGTGTGCGGGGCTAAATATGAGCGGAAACTCTTCAAGCTCAGTGAGCCTCGGCCCGCACAGCCTCTGTTTTCGGTCCTTGTGATCATTCGGAGGGCAAGGGAGGTCTCAGCCGGTAGGTGACCGGAGTTGCCGAGAGCCCAATCGGGTTTCTGACTGTGGCGATGCCTTCGACGTTCACGGTTGGTTTCAGCCCGAGCGATTCTGCAAGTGCGAATGCTGCGGCGATGTCATTGACTGGTCCTGCAGGCACTCCTGCACCGGAAAGCCGAGCAGCCCAGTAGGCACTGGTGTTGTTCGACAGAGATTTATCCAGCGCAGCTCGGAGCGCTCCCCTGTTGCGGACGCGGAGCGAGTTGCTGGCGAAGAGGGAATTGGCCGCCAGTTCGGGGATTTCCAGAACGGCGCACAGGGCCGCGAATTGCTTCTCGTTGCCCACAGCGACAGCAAGTTGACCGTCCATCGTCGGAAGCGTCTCGTAGGGAGCAATGGATGGGTGGCGGGTACCTTGCCGAGCGGGTGTCACGCCGGCGGCGACGTACGCCGCGCCCTGATTGACCAGCGCAGAGAGCACGGTGCTGAGCAGGTTCACCTCCACCTTTTGCCCTTCGCCGGTGCGCTCTCGGTGCCGTACGGCGGCGAGAATGCCGATGGAGGCATACAGACCCGCTATCACGTCGACTACCGCGACCCCGACCTTCTGTGGCTCTCCGTCACTGTCGCCGGTGATACTCATCAGTCCCCCGACGGCTTGAACGATGATGTCGAAGCCAGGCAAGTCAGCTCCCGCGCCGGCACCGAATGCACTGATGGAGCAGTAGATAACGTCGGGGCGGTGCCGCTTCAGCTCCTCGTATCCGAGACCAAGACGGTTCATTACCCCTGGGCGAAAGTTCTCAACGACGATCCCGGACTCGATAGCCAATACGCGTGCTCGATCGCGCCCAGCGTCGGTGCCGAGATCTATGGTTTCGCTGCGCTTATTGCGGTTGACGGAAAGGAAGTATGTTGCCGTTCCTTCAGCGTCGTAGGGGGGTCCCCATGAGCGGGTGTCGTCTCCGCCGCCTGGTCGTTCGATTTTGATGACTTCGGCGCCGAGATCGGCGAGCACCATCGTTGCCAAGGGACCCGCGAGAATCCGTGAAAAGTCGGCGATAGCGAGTCCGGAGAGCGCGCTCATCTGCCCTCGAATACTGGCGGACGCATTTCGGCGAATGCGCGATATGCCTCGACGGAATCGGCAGTGCTTCGATTGACGGCGAGATGGGATGAGATCAAGTCCAGGCTGGTCCTGAAGTCGATTCGTTGAGATTGGTAGGTGGCTCGCTTGATCATTCGCATCGCAACCTGTGGGCCGGCTGCGAGGCGGGCGGCCAGTTCGTAGGTGGCCGTCATGAGCTCGGACGGTTCATGGAGGCTGTTCAGTATGCCGAGATCAAGGGCCCGTTCCGCGGTGATCACGTCGCCGGTCAACAAGAGTTCTAGAGCCCGGGGTAGTCCGATGAGTCGGGGCAGTAGCCAGCAGCCACCGTCTCCCGGGACGAGTCCGACTTTCACGTACGACATGGCCATGCGAGCGGTCGTCGAGGCCAGCCGAAGGTCACACATCAGCGCCATATCGAGGCCGGCACCAACTGCCGGGCCGTTCATCGCGGCGATGACAGGTTTGTCAATAGATTCGAGTACGAGCGGGACGCGATGGATGTGCTCTGTGAGCGTGAGCTTGTGTTCGAGTGTGCTCTGATCGGTGTCCTCTAACCAGGCAAGGTCGATTCCGGAACAGAAGCCCTCGCCGGACCCGGTCACAACGATGACATGCACCCCGGCATCGCGTTGGGCTTCCGCCAAGCGATCCGCCCATTCGTCCACCATTGGGATCGTAAATGCGTTGCGTTGCGCGGGGCGGTTGAGGCGGATCGTGGCGATGTGGTCCTGAACTTCATATTCGAGGTCGGACACAATTCTCACTCTCATTCATCGTCGAAACAGTGTCTGTGAAGCATAATGCATAATATGGTCGATATGGATGAACCAACATTTGTCTCCGCGCACGACAGCGGGCGGGAGGTGATCGCGGCTCGGGAAAGCGTTCGTCACCAGGTGAGCTTGAGTCCGTTCGGTGAGGCGGACGAAATCGGCATGCTCAATCTCATGACCGACCAATCGAGGGCGGCTGCACTCGCCGCCGCGGATGCCGGCACGGTCTACGACATCT
>JALYHS010000260.1 GCA_030776385.1 Actinomycetota bacterium | reverse complement strand
CTCTCGAAGGAGAGCGTCATTCCACTCGTTGAGGCGCGCACGAAGCACAGCAGGAGTGAGGTCAGGCCGCCCGATGCCCGCGTAATTGGGTGCCCACGTCTCAACCGTCGCGTCGGCCCACGCACCGGCCGCCAGATCCCACTCCAGCAGATCGGCGACTTCACTCCCCGAGACCCTCTGATAGGTCTGAAGAAACACATCGGCGCCTTCGACGTCGCCAAGAAGAACAAGATCCTGTCGGCACCAGGAAACGTCGAGGCCGCGAGCCCCCAAGTGCGCGCCCGACCAATCGACAAGCCCTGTCAGTTGCTGCCCCCGCCACATCGCATTCCCGCACCAGAAGTCGCCGTGAACAAGGACATCCAGCGCCGGGTCGAAGCTCGGCGGATGATGGCGTGCGGCGCGCGCGATCGGTGTCCCGGTTGACGGCGGTGCCTTCTGGCCGCGCTGAAGCCCCGCGCCGCTGATCGAGTGGACGCGCGCCAGCACCTGAGCCATCGCCTTGGCGATCACCTCGAGAGGAAGGGCTGGGTCAGGCGGACCACCTTCCACCTTCGTGGTGACGATCAACGGATGCGCGCCGTCCCGGTACGCCACAAGTTCTGGAACCAGAGCACCCAGGGACCTCACACGCTCTAAGACCGGTACCTCCTGCGCGACCGCGTCGTCCCCCGGCGGGAATCGGCGGGCTACGAGCTCACGGCCCGCGACCGCAATGACCGCGGTCTCGGCATGAGTTCCGCCCGAGAGCTGTCTCAGGAACTCGGCGGGCTCACCGAGCAACTCGGTTGCGGCGGCAGCGATGCCGAGTTCAACGCGCATCATCCTTCGACGCTACGCGACGGAGCCCCTGCGACTTCTCAGGACACCCTCAGCAGCGTTAGTTCATGTTGGCGAGCACCGTGCCGATGCAGGCGACCAGAAAGACCCCGACCGCGACACCGGCGATGATCAGCACGCGCTTGCCATTGACGGTCGGCGCGTATTTCGTGGGAACACCGTAGTGGCGGAAAGCGTCGATCCAGTTGGCGATACCGGAGGTCTTCGCGGCATCGGCCGCTAGGAGCGCGCCAACGAGTCCGAACGCGATCATGGCGCGGCTATCCGGGGCGAAGTCGACGCGCTTCGTGACGGCGCCGGCGCTGATGGTGAGCACGCCATTGGCACCCTTCACGCTGAGTTCGGTCACCGGCAGGTCGAAGTACATCTCGGTCACCTCTGTGCCGCCGGGTGCGAGGCGCCCCAGGATGAATCGCCCGGAGTCGTGGAGCTCGATCACGCCGAACTTGCCGACGAGCTGGTTCCAGCCCCCCGACACGTCGACGCGGTTGCTGAGAATAACGGCCATGCTGATCCCCCCGGATGTTGTCGTGCGGCAGACAGCTTGGCATCGACGGGGGGCGTGGTCGAGACCCCCGAACGGCGCGCGAGCGTGCCGTCAACCGGGGATGCGCAGACCCTGGGCGAGCCGGCTGGTCACCTCGTCGGGATGTCCGGTTCCGTCGACGCGGTGCAGGATGCCGCGCTCCTCGTAGAGTCCGGACAGGTGCGCCGTCTCGGTCTCGTACCGCGCGATACGCTCTCGGACCACCTCGGGGCGGTCGTCCGTGCGCCCCATGGCGGCGCGATCCTCGAGGCGGGCGATGAGCAGCTCCGAGTCGACGACGAGCACGAGCGCCGCGTCGAGCCGATGTCCGCGACGCGCGAGTACGGCGTCGAGCTCGTGAACCTGTGCTGTGGTGCGCGGATAGCCATCGAGGAGGAACCCCCGCTCGGCGTCCGGTTTGTCGAGCCGGTGCGCGACCAACTCGTTGGTGAGTTCGTCAGGCACGTAGCCTCCGTCTGCCAGCACCTGGGACACCTGCCGCCCGAGGTCGGTCTCCTCCCGCACCTCCGCACGGAACAGCTGCCCGGTCGAGATCGCCGGCACCCCGAGAATCCTCGCCAGCAGCACGGCCTGGGTGCCCTTGCCCGAGCCCGGCGGGCCCATGAGCAGCAGGCGAGTGGCGGCGGGAGGCGACCCGCTCATTCCGGCTGCTCGCTCAGTCATCATGCAGACCGCTGGCCATCCCATCCTTGATCGTCGACATCACACTGGAGTCGGCGAGCGTCGTCACATCGCCGATCGCGCGGTTCTCCGCGACATCCCTCAGCAGCCGTCGCATGATCTTGCCCGAGCGC
The DNA here is from genome assembly GCA_030776385.1 of Actinomycetota bacterium. Taxonomy (GTDB): domain Bacteria; phylum Actinomycetota; class Actinomycetes; order Actinomycetales; family Microbacteriaceae; genus Lysinimonas. The sequence goes on along the minus strand of JALYHS010000260.1, from coordinate 1,641 downwards.
GTCTTGGGCAGCTCGGCCACGATCATGATCTGACGGGGTTGGGCGATCTTGCCGATCTCCTTGGCGACGTGCTGTCGGAGTTCCCGCACCACGTGCTCGCCGCCATCGCCCGCTTCGGAGCGCAGGATGACGAACGCGACGATCCCCTGGCCGGTCATCGGGTCGCTAGCTCCGACGACGGCCGCCTCGGCGACCTTCGGGTTCGACACCAGCGCCGACTCGATTTCGGTCGTCGAGAGGCGATGCCCCGAGACGTTCATCACGTCGTCGACGCGACCCAGCAGCCAGATGTCGCCGTCCTCGTCCTTCTTGGCGCCGTCACCCGCGAAATACTTGCCCGGGAATCGAGTCCAGTATGTCTCCTTGTACCGCTCGTCGTCGCCCCAGATGGTGCGGAGCATCGACGGCCACGGCTCGGTGAGCACGAGGTAGCCGCCCGCACCATCCGGCACCGCGTTGCCCTCCTCGTCGACGACCTCGGCGGCAATTCCGGGCAGTGCGCGCATGGCGGCTCCCGGCTTGCCTGCGGTCACCCCGGGAAGCGGGCTGATCATGATCGAGCCCGTCTCGGTCTGCCACCAGGTGTCGACCACTGGCGTGATCTCGTGCCCGATGTAGTGGCGGTACCACATGTAGGCCTCCGGGTTGATGGGCTCCCCGACCGACCCGATCAGTCGCAGGCTGGTGAGGTCGTAGCGGCCGGGGATCTCGTGGCCCCATTTCATGAAGGTGCGGATCGCGGTGGGCGCGCAGTAGAGGATCGAGACCCTGTACTTGTCGACGATCTCCCACCAGCGTCCCTGGTGGGGCGTATCGGGAGTGCCCTCGTAAAGCACCGAGGTTGTCGCGTTCGACAGGGCACCATAGACGACGTAGCTGTGCCCGGTGACCCAGCCGATGTCGGCCGCCGTCCAGTAGACGTCGGCCTCGGGCTTGAGGTCGAAGACCTCCCACTGCGTGAACGAGCAGCCAGTGAGGTACCCGCCCGACGTGTGCAGGATGCCTTTCGGCTTGCCCGTCGTGCCCGAGGTGTACATCACGTAGAGCGGGTGTTCCGAGTCGAACGCCTCCGGGGTGTGCTCGGTGCTCGCCTGCTCGACGGTCTCGTGCCACCACAGGTCGCGGGGGGCTTCCCATGCCACCTCCTGGCCGGTGCGTCGCACGACAAGAACGGAGCGCACATCCGGGCACTTCTTCAGTGCTTCGTCGACAGCGGGCTTCAGGGCGACGGCCGATCCCTTGCGGTAGCCGCCGTCGGCCGTGATGACGACGCGGGCGTCGCAGTCGAGGATCCGCGCGCCGAGCGCCTCGGCCGAGAAGCCGCCGAAGACGACGGTGTGCGGGGCGCCGATCCGGGCGCACGCCAGCATCGCAACCACGGCCTCCGGGATCATCGGCATGTAGATGGCCACACGGTCCCCTGCCTTCACACCCAGCGAGGTGAGCGTGTTTGCCGCTTGGCAGACGGCATCGGTCACCTCCGCGTACGTGATCACACGGGTGTCGCCCGGTTCGCCCTCGAAGTAGTAGGCGACCCGGTCGCCTAACCCCGCCGCGACGTGTCGGTCGAGGCAGTTGTATGCCACGTTCAGCGTGCCGTCGACGAACCAGCGCGCGAACGGCGGGTTGCTCCAGTCGAGT
>JALYHS010000259.1 GCA_030776385.1 Actinomycetota bacterium | reverse complement strand
GTACCGGGCGCAGCTCGACGACGAGGCAACCTCGATCACCGCGATCTCGACGCATCCTGATACTCAGGGCCGCATCCGAGCGCTGATCGACAAGGCGACGAAGTAAGAGAGAGCCCGCCCGCGATGCGGAACAGTCAGAGCATCTTGCTTGTTGAAGATGATGACGCCGCAGCCAGCGGCGACAACACCCACGGAGGACACGAAGTGACCAGCGACCAGAAGACCACGTACCAGAAGACCAGCGAGGCAGTGCAGAAGCTGACCCCGAACCAGTACAAGGTGACGCAGGAGGACGCGACCGAGCCCGCATTCCGCAACCAGTACTGGGACAACCACGAACAGGGCCTGTACGTCGACATCGTGTCGGGCGAGCCGCTGTTCGCCTCCATCGACAAGTTCGAGAGCGGCTCCGGCTGGCCGAGCTTCACCGTCCCGGTCGACCCCGCAAACATCGTCGAGAAGACGGATCGCGCCTGGGGCATGACGCGCACCGAGGTGCGTTCCAAGCACGGAGACAGCCACCTCGGCCACCTCTTCGACGACGGCCCCCGCGACAAGGGCGGAATGCGCTACTGCATCAACTCGGCCGCGATGCGCTTCGTGCCGGTCGCCGAGCTCGAGACCGCCGGCTACGGCGAGTTCACCCATCTGTTCACGACCGATGCCGAGAAGGCGGAGAAGGCAGCCAACTGATGCCCACCACAGACGACGGATCCATCACGACGACCCCCGGCACCGAGACCGCGGTCCTTGCAGGTGGCTGCTTCTGGGGAGCCCAGGAGTTGCTGCGCGCGCGGCCGGGAATCGTCTCCACGCGCGTCGGATACTCGGGCGGAACGAACGCGCACGCCACCTACTACAACCACGGCTCGCACGCGGAGTCGGTGGAGGTCGTCTTCGATCCGTCCGTGATCTCGTACCGCGACATCCTGGAGTTCTTCTTCCAGATCCACGACCCGTCGACCATGAACCGTCAGGGCAACGACCGCGGCGAGAGCTACCGCTCGGCGATCTTCTACACGAGCGACGAGCAGAAGCAGGTCGCCCTCGACACCATCAAGGACGTGGATGCCTCCGGGCTCTGGCCCGGCAAGGTCGTCACGGAGGTCACCGCCGCGGGTCCGTTCTGGCTGGCCGAGGAGGAGCACCAGGACTATCTGCGCAAGTACCCCAACGGCTACACCTGCCACTTCGTGCGGCCGGGCTGGAAGCTGCCGCACCGCGAGGCCGCCAGCGAGTCTGTCGACGCGTAGGCGCCAGCGAAGCGAGCAATCGAAGCCCCGGCCTCCTCAGAGGTCGGGGCTTCGTCGTATCGGGGTCGGCGCGGGACTCAGCGGCGCGGCGGGTTGTCGGCGATGAGCTGATCGATGTCGATCGCGGCGAGCAGTTCGTTCCAGTTGATCTGCTTGGCGCGCTCTGCAGTGTCCTCGTCGGCGAAGACCTTGCCGTTCCTGTGCACTTCCACCGCCGGTCCGACCTTCGCATTCAGCTCGGCCAGGATCGCGTCATCGATCGCTTCCGAGTCGAAGTCGGCGCCCACCTCCGCGAGTCGCTCAGCGGTGACGGTGTACGAGACGTAGCCCACTTCGATCATGAGCCGATCCTGTCAGGGATCGGGCGAGGGCGTCGGGGTTCGTCATGAACCAGTGTCACCGCGAGTCAGGACCCTTCGGCAGTCGCCTCCTGATAGCGCAGCCAGACGACCGCCATCGGCGCCAGCAGCAGCTCCGCAGCGTGCGGGTGCCGGCGGCCGCTGAGCAGCTCGGTCGCGTCGCCGTTCATGCCCGAGAGCACCTCAGCCGCGATCTGCTGGGCGGTGTCGGCGAAGTTGATCAGCACGAGAACGTTCGAGTGCGGACCTGGCCGCAGGAAACCGAGCACGTGCGGGTTCTTCGCGTCGAAGCCGATGAGCCGGTTGCCGGCGAACTCCGGGTTCGCGCGCCGCACCTGGATCAGCCGCCGCATCCCGTGGAACACGCCCCCCGGCGAAGAGGTCGCCTCGCCCCGCTGCGCGTAGGAGTCGAGCGGGAACCACGGCCGTCCGGCCCAGCGCGAGTCGTCGGCGAGCGCCGCGTCATCCCGGAAGGAGTAGTCGTTCAGTTGGCCGACCTCGTCGCCCAGATAGAGCAGCGGGATGCCGCCGGTGCTCATGATCACCGCGTGGGCGGCGAGAATGCGCGCGACGGCGAGCGGGTCGCCCGCCTCGAGCCCGGCGAGCGAGGCGGTGGATCCGGCCACTCGCGTGTCGCCTGTGCGCGGGTTGGCCTGGAACGGGAGGCCGCGCGCGAAGCTCCCCGGGAAGCCTCCCGTGAAGAAGTCGCTCAGGAACCGGCGGTGGCCCGAGGCGTCGATGCCGAGCCGGGCCGCGTCCTCGTCGGCGAAGGTCCAGCCGATGTCGTCGTGGCTTCGCACGTAGTTGACCCACGCCGTCCCGGCGGGAAGCGCGTGTCGCTCGGCGAGCGCCTGGGCGAGCAGGCCGACCTCGCGGGTCGCGAGCGTGTTCCAAATCAGGGCCATCTGCAGCGGGTTGTAGCTGAGCTGGCATTCCTCGGGGTGGACGTACTCGATGATCTTGTCCGGATGCACGATCGCCTCCGACTTGAAGAGCAGGGAGGGCGCCGCGATCCGCACGACCGCGTTGAACGCCTGCAGCAGCAGGTGCGCCTCCGGCAGATTCTCGCAGCTGGTGCCGAGCTTCTTCCAGATGAAGGCGACGGCATCCATTCGCAGGATCTCGACGCCCTGGTTCGCGAGGAACAGCAGCTCGCGGGCCATCGCCCGGAACACCGCCGGGTTGCGGTAGTTCAGATCCCATTGGAAGGAGTAGAAGGTCGACCACACCCAGCGACCGTCGGCCAGTTGCACGAACGACCCTGCGTGGTCGTCGGGGAAGATCTCGCGGGTGGTCTGCTCGAAGGCGTCCGGCTGTTCGCGGTCGGGATAGATCAGGTAGAAGTTCTCGAACTCGGGGTCGCGGGCCTCGGCCCTCTTCGCCCACTCGTGTTCGTTCGAGGTGTGGTTGAAGACGAAGTCGAGCACGAGCGAGATGCCGTGGGCGCGCAGCTCCGCGGCGAGTGCGGCGAGCTCCTCCATGGTGCCGAGAGCGGGGTTCACCTCGCGGTAGCTGGAGACCGCATAGCCGCCGTCCGAGTTCTCCCGGGGCGCGACGAACAGCGGCATCAGGTGCAGGTAGCTCAGGCCCAGCTCGACGAAGTAGGGAATGCGGGAGCGGATGCCGGCCAGCCCACCCGCGAAGCGATCGACGTAGCAGACGCCCCCGAGCATCCGGTTCGACTGGAACCAGTCGGGCGCGAACTCGCGCTCCGTGTCGAGTGCGCGCAGCTCTTCCGAGCGCTCGGACCAGGACTGCTCGAGGTCGCCCAGAAGTTCGAGGAACTGCTCCTGCGCCTCGACATCCGAACCGTAGAGGGTCTGAAACAGCCCCGAGAGCCGCGGGAGGTGCTGGTCGCGACGTCGGTCGAAGTCCAGTCGGTCGAGCATAAGGGCCTCACTCGGTGGGAAGCGGCACGTGGTGGGACCGCAGGGCGAGGAGTTTGGACCCGGATGTCGTACCGCTCCTGAAAGGAGCTTACTTCACCCTCTAGCTCACCTTCAGTGGTTCGTTCG
>JALYHS010000258.1 GCA_030776385.1 Actinomycetota bacterium | reverse complement strand
GAACAGGTAGCTCGGCACGACCTTGACCTTGTTGTCGTATGTCTTGGTGTCGTTGACGTCGGGCTTGACGCCGGTGAGGAGGTCGTTCGCCATCTTCGCGGCCTCATTGGCGAGCTGACGCGTGTCCTTGTAGATGGTCGAGTACTGCGTGCCTGCGATGATCTGCTTGACACTGGCGATCTCGGCGTCCTGGCCCGTGATGATCGGGAGCGCCTTGCCACCCGATCCGTAGCCCGCGCCCTGGAGCGCGCTCAGGATGCCGTCGGACAGGCCGTCGTACGGGGACAGCACGCCCTGCACGTCGGCGCCGCTCGAGTAGGACTTCGCGACGAGGTCCTGCATGCGGGCCTTGGCGGTTGCCGGGTCCCAACGCAGGATCGCGACCTGGTTGAAGGCGGTCTGGCCACTCTTGACGACGAGGGTTCCGTCGGCGATGTACGGCTTCAGGGTGTCCATCGCGCCGTTGAAGAAGAATGTCGCGTTGTTGTCATCCGGGCTTCCGGCGAACAGTTCGACATTGAACGGGCCGGTCTTGCCGGTCTTCTTGCCGTCGGCGTCGAGGACACCGAGGCCGGTCAGGAGGGAGTTGGCCTGGAATACGCCGACCTTGTAGTTGTCGAACGAGACGTAGTAGTCGACGTTCTTGTCCCCGGTGAGCAGGCGGTCGTACGAGATGACCTTGATGCCCGACTTCGCGGCCGCGTCCAGCTGGTCGGTGAGCGAGCCTCCGTCGATCGACGCGATGATCAGGACCTTCGCGCCCTTGGTGATCATCGTGTTGATCTGCTGCACCTGGGTGGGGATGTCGTTGTTCGCGTACTCGAGGTCGACCTTGTATCCGGCCTTCTCGAGGTCGCTCTTGACGGCGTTACCGTCGGCGATCCAGCGCGCGGACACCTTCGTCGGCATGGCGACCCCGACGAGGGCGCCCTTGTTGTCGGTGCTTCCGCTGGAGCTGGTGCTCGCACGGCCGCCGCCTGAGCACGCGGCCAGGGTGACCGCGACGCCGAGGGCGAGGGCGCCCAGGGCGATTCTCTTGAACTTCACTGTGATTCCTTTCGAGCGGTGAGGCGGTTCGCGCGCCCAATGCACACGAATCCGTCTGAGCTCCGAACTGCCACCCGACGCGCTCGATGAGACCCCGCTGGGGTCGGGTGCGTGCCTCGGCATCGAGCCTGGCATCCCGTCATTTCGACCCCTTCGTCGTCTCGCAGCGCTGGTGTCGGTAAAATTGTGACCGGTCCCAGAACGGGGCTGACGCTATGCCCCGAAGGCGCCCGGCGTCAAGCGACCCGCCGAAATCGGCGGCGGGAAATCAGATTCGCCGCGCATTCGACCGCATCAGCCGTGCGGCGGCGCTGTGCTCGAACGAACGATCAGCTCCGGGATCTCGATGATCGCGGGCTCGGGAGGCGTCGTGTGCTCGATGTCTGCGAGCAGGATGTCGATGGCCCTGAGCCCGAGCTGGGCGAAGTCCTGCCGCACCGTCGTGAGGGGCGGGATGAAGTGCTTCGCCTCGGGGATGTCATCGAAGCCGACGACGCTGAGGTCGTCCGGCACCGACAGTCCCAGGTCATGCGCGGCATGGATGATCCCGAGTGCCATCTGGTCGTTGGAGGCGAAGACGGCGGTGAACTCGCGATGTCCGAGCAGCTTCATGCCCAGCTCGTACGCCAGATCGACCGTCCAGTCCCCCAGCACCGGCGCCTCGGTGGGCATGTCGGCTGCGGACATCTCCGCGAGGAACCCGCGCATGCGTTCCTCGGCCTCGTTCCAGTCCTGCGGACCGGCGATGTGCAGGATGCGGCTGTGCCCGAGTTCGATGAGGTGGCGGGTGGCCGCGCGTGCGCCAGCCTCCTGATCGAAGGCCACGACGCGCTCGTTGGGACCGGCGCGCCACTGCAGGCTCACGAACGGCACCCCCACCGCGACCCGACGGAGCGCCTCGTGAGCGCGTTGCTGCGGAGCGATCACGACGACACCATCCACTCCCTGCGCCGAGAAGGCGTCGAGCGCGGCAGAGATGTTCTCGTCGTCACCCTGGGCGAGAGTGGCGGAACTGATCGTGTATCCGCGCTGGCGAGCCGCGTCATCCACCGCCCCCGCGGCGCTGAAGGGACCGTACTGCGATCGCGACGACACCAGCAGGCCGATGGTCTTCGATCTCGAGGTGGCCAGGGCGCGCGCGGCGCTGTTGGGACGCCAGCCCACCTCCTCGATGACCTGGCGCACGTGCGCCTCGGTCGACGGCTTGATGTTCGGCTGGCGGTTGAGCACGCGAGAGACGGTCTGCCGCGACACCCCGGCGATGCGGGCGACATCGCGGATCGACAGCGCCTTATCGCCCTCGCCCTTGTCTGTCATGCACGCTCCGTCGCCGGCGAGCGTGACCGGTCACGCTGACGCTCTGAATCGGATCATATTGCCCGACGGTGGACGCGCAAGCCGCGTGTCGCCCCCGCTCGCCGCCCTGCGGGACCGCGCCGGTTCGCGATCTGTACGCTGGATCGGCGACGACATCCCCCGGGTGATCGCCCCCCGTTCCGAGCGATTGGCCGACGATGACAGGGTCTCCACGTTTCTCCGGCGTCCTGTTCGGAGCCGCGTACTACGCGGAGTACCAGCCGAGCGATCGCCTCGAAGTCGACCTGGACCTGATGCAGCAGGCCGGCTTCAGCGTCATCCGGGTCGGCGAATCCGTCTGGTCCACGTGGGAGCCGCGAGAGGGCGACTTCGAGCTCGACTGGCTGCAACCCGTGCTCGACGGGGCGCAGGCCCGCGGCATCGGCGTGATCCTCGGGACACCGACATACGCGGTACCGCCGTGGCTGCAGGTGCTGCATCCCGAGATCGCCGCCGAGACCTCGACGGGGGTGCGCATGGGGTGGGGTGCTCGGCAGGAGATGGACCAGAGCCACCCCGCGTACCGGTTTTACGCCGAGCGGATTGCGCGCAAGGTCGTTGAGCGCTACGCCGGCCACCCCGCCGTGATCGGCTTCCAGGTCGACAACGAACCCGGCAACCAGCTGCCGCACAACGAGCACACCTTCGCCCGCTTCGTGGACTGGCTTCGCGCCAAATACGGCACCGTCGAGGAGCTCAACCAGCAGTGGGGTCTCGTCTACTGGTCGCACCTGCTGTCCGACTGGTCGGAGCTCTGGAGGCCCGACGGCAACCTCATGCCTCAGTACCAGCTCGAGTGGCGACGCTTCCAGTCCACCCTCGCCACCGAGCTGATCGCCTGGCAGGCGGATGTCGTGCGCGAGTACGCGCGGGACGACCAGTTCATCACGACCTGCATCTCGTACTCCCGCCCGCAGATCGCCGATGACGAGCTCGCCGAGAGCCTCGACCTGGTCGCCGGAAACCCGTACTACAAGATGCAGAACGGGCTGGATGCCGCATCCGACATCCCGCAGACCGAACGCTGGTGGCACAGCAGCGTGTGGGCGCTGTTCGAGTGGGGGGACCGCGCATACTCGAGCGCGGAATCCCCGTACCTGGTGACCGAGACCGACGCCCAGTCGATCGGACACGCCTGGCAGAACCACCCGCCGTACCGCGGTCAGCTTCGGCAGGCGGCCTTCGCCCTTCTCGCCCGCGGCGGCCGGATGATCGAGTACTGGCACTGGCATACGCTGCACTTCGGAGCCGAGACGTACTGGGGCGGCGTACTCCCGCACAGCGGAGTCCCGGGCCGGATCTACCGCGAGGTCGCGGAGCTCGGGGCCGAACTGCGTGCGATCGGGTCCGCGCTCGACGACTTCGTCCCCGATGCCGACGTGCTGCTGCTCTACTCGACCGACACCAAGTGGCTGTTCGAGTTCACACCACCGCTCGCGGATGCGGCGGGCGGCCCCGACCCCGACGCGTATCTGCACATCTTCGACGCGTTCTACCGCGGCCTGTTCGAGTCGGGGGCGCAGGTGCGCGTGCAGCACCCCCGGCGATTCCTGACCGTGCCCGCCGCGGAGCTCGCCGAGCGGTATCCCGTGCTCGTAGCTCCGGCGCTCTACGTCGCCGACGACGCGGTACTCACCCACC
>JALYHS010000257.1 GCA_030776385.1 Actinomycetota bacterium | reverse complement strand
CTCTACATCCGCCCCTTCATGTGGGCGAAGGAGGGCTTCCTCGGCGTGCGGGCGGCGGCCAAGGTCAACTACAACGTGATCGCCAGTCCCGCGGCTGCCTACTTCAGCGGCGGCGTCGAGCCGGTGTCGATCTGGCTCTCGACGACATACACGCGCGCGGGCCACGGCGGCATGGGGGCAGCCGAGACGGGTGGAAACTACGCCGCGTCGCTGCTGCCGCAGCAGGAGGCGTCCGAGAACGGCTGCGCGCAGGTGCTCTTCCTCGACGCGCAGGAGGGGAAGTACATCGAGGAGCTCGGCGGCATGAACCTCGTGCTCGTCACGAAGGACAACAAGCTCATCACCCCAGACAGCGACTCGATCCTCGAGGGCATCACCCTCGACTCGATCCTCAAACTGGGACGCGACCGCGGCTACACCGTGGAGCAGCGCCCGATCACGATCGACGAGTGGCGCGAGGGCGCGGAGTCGGGTGAGATCGTCGAGGCGTTCGCGTGCGGGACAGCCGCGGTCGTGGTGCCGATCTCCGACATCAAGTCGGCGACGTTCGGGATCTGGATGCCGGAGCCCGAGGGCGAGCGGGTCTCGCTGTCGCTGCGACAGGAGCTCACCGACATCCAGTACGGCCGCGTCAAGGACCGCCACGGCTGGATGATGCGGCTCGACGCGTAGCGCCCACGGCGGTCAGCAGGCGCCGGCGAAGGCGGCCAGCGCGTCGGCGGCTTCGGCCAGGTTCTGCGCGAGGGTCCGGCCGCTGACAGCTTTGCGCGGGCGGAGGTCGTGGTCGCCGTCCTCCAGCCAGTGCAGCTCGATCGCGGGCGACAGGGAGTAGCCCGCGACCTCCTCCCGAGAGCCGAGCGGGTCGCGGGTTCCCTGGCAGATGAGGGTCGGCGTCCGGAGCTCGGCGAGGTGGGCGGTGCGCAACTGCTCGGGCTTCTCTGCCGGGTGGAACGGGTACGACAACACGGCCAGACCGGCGATCACTCCGGCGTCGAGCAACTCGTCGGCGACCAGGCTCGCGACCCGTCCCCCCATCGACTTGCCCCCGATCAGCAGCCGACCGCCCGCAGGCAGCACGTCGGACGCCAGGGCGACGGCATCTCGGAACTCTCCGGTCAGCGAGTCGCCACGAGGGGGCGGCTTCCGCACGCCGTCGCGCCGCCCGGCCATGTAGGAGAACTCGAATCGCACCACACGGATGCCGCGGCTCACCACGAGCGCCGCCACATCGGTCATCCACACGGCGTCCATGGGCGCGCCCGCTCCGTGTGCCATCAGATACGTGGTCTCGGCGCCCGGCTCGCCGTCGATCAACTGGTCCATCCGGCCAGACTAGGCTCGAACGCGTGAAGGTAGCCCGGTTCAGCGTGCCCGGTGAGGACCCCCGGTTCGCGATCGTCGATGGGGGCGATGTCGTCTCGGAGCAGGAGCTCGTGGTGTTGGCCGGCGACCCCATGTTCGCGGGCTTCCACCCCACCGGGGAGCGTCTGCCGCTCGCCGGCGCGAAGCTGCTCGCTCCGGTCATCCCGCGCTCGAAGGTGGTCTGCGTCGGCTTGAACTATGCCGAGCACGCCCACGACATGGCGGCGAACGTGGATGCGCCCGACAACCCGCTGATCTTCCTCAAACCCAACACCGCGGTGGTCGGCCCGGGTGACACGATCCAGATTCCTCCCGTCGAGGGTCGCATCACGCACGAGGGCGAGTTGGTCATCGTGATCGGTCGGATCGCGAAGCAGGTGAAGGCCGAGAACTGGGCCGACTACATCTTCGGCTACACGGCGGGCAACGATGTCAGCGCGCGCGACCAGATGTTCGCCGACGGGCAGTGGGCGCGGGCCAAGGGCTACGACACCTTTGCCCCGATTGGACCCTGGATGGAGACGGAGCTCGACCCGACGAACCTCGAGATCCAGACCTACGTCGACGGTGAACCGCGTCGGCACGGCAACACCAAGGACCTGGTCCACAAGATCCCCGAGTTGATCGAGTACATCTCCGACGTGTGGACGATGCTGCCGGGCGACATCATCATGACCGGCACTCCATCGGGGCTCGGCGGGTTCGTCGACGGTCAGGTCATCGACATCGACATCGAGGGGATCGGGCGGTTGAGCAACCCGGCCCGCAACCGCGACGGGGTTCCTCGATCGTGAGCTCGGCGGCCCCGGGTTCCGGTCCGCGTTCGTTCGGATGGCTCCCGGGGATCGCAGCGAGTGCGGCGGGCGCGGCGGCGGGGTTCGGCATCCACGCGGCGTTCCCGATCGTGCCCTGGCTGACCGCATCCATCGTTCTGGGTGTCATTGTCGGATGCATCTCGCCCGCCCGCCGCGCGCTCGACGGGGTTCTGAAGCCGGGTCTGGCGATCGCCTCCAGGCGGCTGTTACGGCTGGGCATCGTGGTGCTCGGGCTCAAGCTGAGCCTGCTCGATATTGCGCACTTGGGATGGATGGCGGTGCTCGCGATCATCGCGTTGGTGGGGGTCAGCTTCCTGATCACCTGGGCCACCGCGAAGGCGCTCAAGCTCCCCGGGGACGAGCCGGTCATGCTGGCCGCCGGATTCTCGATCTGCGGCGTGAGCGCCGTCGGGGCGATGAGTGCGGCCCGCGGAACGGACTCGCGCGACACCGGGACGCCGATCGCCCTGGTGACGCTCTACGGCACCGCCGCGATCGCGGTGCTGCCCGCGCTTGCCGTCCCACTCGGACTTTCGGCTCCGACCTTCGGGCACTGGGTCGGCGCGAGTGTTCACGATGTCGGTCAGGTCGTCGCGACGGCGGGCACGGCCGGGGCGGCGGCGCTCGCGGTGGCGATCGTCGTGAAGCTGACTCGCGTGCTGATGCTCGCGCCCATGGTGGCGATCACGTCGGTCTCGACGCGTCGACGGATGGCCGCCTCGGCGTCGGCTACGGCGGCATCGACGGGGTCCGATGGCGACGACGCGCCTGCCGTGAGCCGCCCGCCGATCGTCCCGCTCTTCATCATCGGGTTCGTCGCGCTGGTGCTGGTGCGCACCTTCCTTCCGATCCCGGATGCGGCGCTCACCGTCGCCGACATCGTCCAGTCGGCGCTGCTGGCGGCCGCGTTGTTCGCGATCGGGGCGTCGTTGCGGCTCGAGCGCCTGCTCCGCTCTGGACCGCGTGCGCTTCTCGCCGGGGCGCTCAGTTGGATCGCGATCCTGGGCCTTGCGCTCCTGGTGTCACTCGTCACCTGAGTGAGGCGCCCGGCGCCCCGAGAATCTAGACAGTTGCACTATCGATAGTTACACTATCGGTTATGAGGATCTCGGCACTGAGCGCGGAGAGCGGCGTCACCGTCGCCTCGATCAAGTTCTACCTGCGCGAGGGACTGCTCTTCCCGGGCATCTCGACGAGCGCGACCCAGAGCGACTACGACGACAGCCACCTCGCGCGGCTGCGCCTGATTCGCGCGCTGATCGACGTCGGGGGACTGTCCGTGGTCGCGGCAGGAGCGGTGCTCGCGGCGATCGACGACGACGCGATGCCCCTCGTCCACGCCTTCGGGATCGCGCAGCACGCGGTCACGGCGTCCCTCACCTCCAACGCCCGTCCGAGCGCCGAATCGCTGGCCGAGGTAGCCGCGCTGAAGACGGAGCGAGGCTGGCAGACCTTCGAGGAGAACCCGGGGGAGCCGATCGTGGCCCGGGTGATCGATGCCTTCCGCGCCATCGCTCGGCCCGATCTGGTCGAGCTGATGCCGACGTATGCGGAGGCCGCCGAACTGGTCGCGCGCGCGGATCTGCAGTCGGTGCTCCAGGTCGGCATCGACGGTCGCACCCGCATGGTCGAGACAGTGGTCGTCGGAACGGCGCTCGGCGACGGTCTGTTCACGGGGCTCCGCCGCATCGCGCAGGAGCACATCGCGCGACAGCTGGGGCTGCCGGGCTCGTCGCTCGAGCCCGAAGAGGTGGCCAGTGCGCCCGCCGCCGATACGCGCGCCACCGCAACGCCCGCCACCGCAACGCCCGCCACCGCAACGCCCGGAAAGGATGCATCATGACCACCGTCAGCGCACCGCCCACCGCGCCCGTCTCGCTGGCCGAACTCCGCCCCGCCCACTGGCACCGGCCCCTGATGATCCTGGCGATCGCGATGGCCGCGCTCGCGATCCTCAACGCGATCGGCGCGATCGTCGATCCGCGCCAGGTCACCGGAACCGACGTCTGGTTCAAGCCGCTCAAGTTCGCCCTCTCGACCGGGATCTACTCGCTCGCCCTCGCCTGGCTGATCGGACGACTTCCCACCGGCACCGGGATGTCGCGGATCGCCCGAGTGGCGGGCACGGTCTCCGCCATCGGCCTCGGCGTCGAACTCGTCATCATCAACGGCTTCGCCCTCGTCGGCCAGACCAGCCACTTCAACGTGAGCACCCCGTTCCACGCGGCGATGTGGGGACTCATGGCGGTCTCGATCGTCGTGGTCTGGGTGATGTCCTTCGTGGTCGCCATGCTGTTGTTCCGCGCCCCGCTCGGCGACATGGGCCGCACGCTCGCCATCCGCGCGGGGGTGGTGATCGCGCTCGTCGGGATGGGTCTCGCCTTCCTGATGACCGGTCCGAAGCCCGAGCAGCTGAGCAACTACCAGGGCATCGTCGGGGCTCATGCGGTCGGCGTGCCCGACGGCGGTCCCGGCCTGCCGCTGCTCGGGTGGAGCACCGTCGGCGGCGACCTGCGCATCCCGCACTTCGTCGGGATGCACGCCCTGCAGGCGCTCCCGCTCCTGCTG
>JALYHS010000256.1 GCA_030776385.1 Actinomycetota bacterium | reverse complement strand
CTCGCTAGACGGAGTTGTCGAATCGCCGGAGAAGTGGCATTTTCCGTTTCTCGATGACCGCATGAAAGCCGCTGTCAACAGTCTGTTCACTCAGGCGGATGCCCTCCTTCTCGGTCGGAACACCTTTCAGATCTTCGCCGCATCCTGGCCGAAGCAGACCGGTGACCAGTTTCTGGCCCGCCGGATCAACTCGATGAGGAAATACGTGATCTCATCGACCAAAGATCTCCTCGGGTGGGAGAACTCGATCATTCTCGACGGCCCCGGCCGTGCAGCGATCGAGGATCTTCGCCGGCAGAACAGCGGAGTCATCGCTGTGGCCGGAAGCATCACGCTCGTCCGATGGCTGATCGAACACGAGTTGCTCGACGAGCTCCAGTTGATCCAGCATCCTGTCGTCCTCGGAAGTGGCCGTCAGTTGTTCACGCCGCCGATCACCGCGATGCCGGTGACATTCACGCTGACATCGAGCGCGGCGTTTCCCACCGGTGTGCTCGACCTCGTCTACGGTCGCCCGAAGGCCGGCTGAGGGATTGCCTGCCGCGAGCGGCGGAGGCGCCCGTTGTCTAACCTGACAACGTGACGAATCAGGTTTCCGAACTCTTCGACCCGACCCGCTGGCGCGAGGTCGAGGGCTTCGCTGAGCTCACCGACCTCAGCTACCATCACGACATCACGGGGCGGATCGCGCGCATCGCGTTCAACCGGCCCGAGGTGCGCAACGCGTTCCGCCCGCAGACGGTTGACGAGCTGTACCGCGCGCTCGACCACGCCAGGCAGAACGTGCACATCGGGGTCGTGCTCCTCACCGGCAACGGACCCAGCCCCAAAGACGGTGGCTGGGCCTTCTGCTCGGGAGGCGACCAGCGCATCCGGGGTCGCGACGGGTACCAGTACGACGGGGTCTCGACGGGCTCGACCAGCGGGACCGACGGGGTCTCGACGGGCTCGGTTTCGACGGGCTCGGCCAGCGAGAGAACCGGACGCCTGCACATCCTCGAGGTGCAGCGGCTCATCCGCACCATGCCGAAGGTCGTCATCGCGGTCGTCCCCGGCTGGGCGGCCGGCGGTGGGCACTCCCTCCACGTCGTTTGCGACCTCACCATCGCCAGCGCCGAGCACGGTCGCTTCAAGCAGACGGATGCCGATGTCGGCTCCTTCGACGGCGGCTACGGCAGTGCACTGCTCGCGCGCCAGGTCGGCCAGAAGTTCGCGCGCGAGATCTTCTTCCTCGGCCAGGAGTACAGCGCCCAGCGCGCGTACGACATGGGCGCCATCAACGCGGTCGTCCCGCACGCCGAGCTCGAGAACACCGCTCTGGACTGGGCCGAGACCATCATGGGCAAGTCACCGACCTCGATCCGGATGCTGAAGTTCTCGTTGAACGCCGTCGATGACGGGCTCGCGGGCCAGCAGGTGCTCGTCGGCGAGGCCACCCGTCTTGCATACGGGACCGACGAGGCCGTCGAGGGCCGCGACGCGTTCCTCGAAAAGCGCGCGCCCGACTGGGGCCCGTACCCCTGGCAGTTCTGATCCGCGACCCCACCCCTCAACGCAAGGAAGCACTATGTCAACGCAGACAGCCGTCATTGTGGATGCCATCCGCACCGGATCCGGCAAAGGCAAGCCCGGAGGCTCCCTCTCGGGCGTGCACCCCGCCGACCTGCTCGCGCAGGTGCTCACTGCGCTGCTCGAGCGCAACGGCCTCGAGTCGACCCAGATCGACGATGTCATCGCCGGCTGCGTCAGCCAGGCCGGAGAGCAGACCGGCAACATCGGTCGCACCGCCCTGCTGGCCGCGGGCTTCGACGAGAGCGTCCCCGGCATGACAGTGGACCGCCAGTGCGGCTCCAGCCAGCAGGCGGCGACCTTCGCGGCGAACGGTGTGACGGCCGGGATGTACGACATTGTGATCGCCGCGGGCGTCGAATCGATGAGCCGCGTGCCGCTGGGATCGGCGGCCGGCGGACAGCATCCGCTCAGCCCCGGCATCCGGGCCCGCTATCCGGAAGGGCTGGTCAATCAGGGTGTCTC
>JALYHS010000255.1 GCA_030776385.1 Actinomycetota bacterium | reverse complement strand
TGCCGCTCCAGTCGACGACGTCCTCGCGCCACAGGCGATGCAGGAGCGCGTAGTTCTCGATGGCGAGCGGGATGCCCTGGCGGATGTCCTGGCCGAACCACGGGTAGACCGGGCCGGTGTTGCCGCGACCGAGCATGAGGTCGACGCGCCCCCCGGCGAGGTGCTGGAGCATGGCGAAGTCCTCGGCGATCTTCACCGGATCGTTGGTGGTGATGAGCGTGGTGCTGGTGGTCAACTGGAGGGTGGTCGTCTTCGCGGCGAGGTAGGCGAGAGTCGTGGTCGGCGATGACGACCAGAACGGCGGATTGTGGTGCTCCCCCAGCGCGAACACATCGAGGCCAACGGCTTCGGCGTGCAGGGCGATGGTCAGCGTGTCCTGGATCTTCTCGGCTTCGCTCAGCGTGCGGCCGGTCGTCGGATCTTCCGTGATATCGCTCACGGTGAAGATTCCGAACTGCATGGCGGTCATCTCAGCCACTCCTTTTCGTGCGTCATTTGCATGCGTTTGCATTGATATTCGCTCCAACCATCGGAGGTCATCCGCTATTCCCATCCCCCTAACTGGTGACAAACCCGATTCGATCCAGTGCCGAATCCAAGCCAGAGGAAAAAAACTCCATCCGCCATGGCGTTGAGGAGAACCCGGTACCGGATCCTGTCGGGGGACTGATCCGGTACCGGGATTCCTCTCCTGCCGGACCATCTCGCGGCCGCATCCGCTTGAATGAGGCCATGGCCCCGCACCCCGACCCCATCCCGATCGACGGCATCACGATCGTGCGCGAGTTCGAAGCGCCGATCGAGTCGGTCTTCGACGCCTGGGTCACCCCGCGACAGTTCGCGGTCTGGTTCGGGGCCGAGAACGGCGAGATCCCGGTCGAGTCCGTCCAGCTGGATGCCACCCCCGGCGGCGTCTGGAAGGCCACGATGTTCGCCGGACCGGCGCGATCAGAGATCCACTGGATCGGCGAGTTCGTGACCGTCAGCCGCCCCAACCGGCTCGTCATCGCCTTCAGCGATCAGCCGCTGACCGGGGGATCGCCCGCTGGCGGGTGGGGCTACCTCACCGTGCTGCTCGACGACCTCGCCGGGCGCACCCGCATGACCTTCCACCAGGGTGGCGGCGCGCTGCCGCCCGAGCAGCTGGCCGAGGCCAAGGCCGGCTGGATGAGCTTCTTCGAGGTGCTCGACACGCTGCTGCGCGAGTCCCAGCTGGATTAGCAGCACTCGGTCGTGCCCTCCCAGCGGATTTCGGTCTCATCTTTTACGCTGGAAACATGGCAACAGTTGAGCTGACCGAGCAGACCTTCGAGAGCACCGTCCTGGGCGACGGCATCGTGCTCATCGACTTCTGGGCCGAATGGTGCGGGCCGTGCAAGGCCTTCGGGCCCATTTACGACGCGACCTCGACCGCGAACGAGGACATCGTCTTCGCCAAGGTCGACACGGATGCCAACCAGGGCCTCTCCTCCGCCATGGGCATCCAGGCGATTCCGACGCTGATGGCGTTCCGTGATGGCATCGGCGTGTTCTCGCAGCCCGGGGCGCTCCCCCGCCCGGCGCTCGAGGACCTGATCACCCAGGTGCGCGCCCTCGACATGGACGCGATCCGCGCCGAGATCGCGGCGAAGGGCGCCGACTCCGCTCCGGAGTAACGCTCATTGTCGGAGACTTCGCTAGAGTCGCGCCATGTCCGGCACCGACGAGCTGTTCCCCGACGCCACCCAGCATCCGGGTGTTGCGGTGTCCCCCGCGGTCGGCGGCGAGTCCGCCCCGCTCCGTCGGCGTCGCGCGCTCGGGGTCGCCGCGCTGATCCTGAGCCTGCTGGCAGTGCTGGGTGACCTGATCGGAATCGTGGTGGCGTTCGTCGCGCTGGCAGGCGCTGTCACGAGCGTGGGCGACACGCTCAACAACGTCGACAACAGCCTCGGCACGTTCATCGGGGTCATTGTGCTGGAGTTCGCCGTCTACATCGGCGGGGTCGTGTTCGGGCTGCTCGCCATCGTGCTGGGCCTCATCGCCGCGGTCGGTC
Organism: Actinomycetota bacterium; assembly: GCA_030776385.1. Classification (GTDB taxonomy): domain Bacteria; phylum Actinomycetota; class Actinomycetes; order Actinomycetales; family Microbacteriaceae; genus Lysinimonas. The sequence goes on along the minus strand of JALYHS010000255.1, from coordinate 2,360 downwards.
GACGCGGTTGCGCGGCCGGAATCATCGGAGTGGTTCTCGGTACGATCGTGGTCGTCACGCACGTGGTGCTCGGGCTGGTCATCGGCAGCTCGGGCAGCGTGCCGGGCGTCACCAACTAGTCAGCGGACCTCGCCCATCAGCAGTTCCACCCGGTAGACACCCGACTTGTGGGTGATACGCGCCGGGATCCGCGCCTTGCCGACCGTGTCATCCAGCCGCCGCAGCGTCTCGTCGACAACGGATTCGAGTCCGCGCGGAACCGACCCGACCGGACCGCTCACCCGCCTGCCGGTGAAGAGCCGCACCACAATGGGATCATCGGTGCGCTCCTGCTCGAGGGTGCGAGGCGAAATCGCGGTCTCGATTTTCTCCTCGCCCGATTCAGTGATCGTGCGGAGCTCGTCCTGATGCGGATCGCTGTCCGCGAGCACCATCGTGATGTTCTTGTTCCGCGCCAGCAGATCGAACGAGTAGTCGTTGAAGTGCCCCACCCCGCGGTCGGATTTGGGCAGCGAGGTGTCTGTGCCGCGCCGGTTGTTCCCGAAGATGGCCATCGGCGTTGGCCTAGAACCCGCTCGGGGCGCGCGGCGTGTAGTGCTCCTCGAGCCGCGCCAGTTCGGAGGCGTCCAGCTCGAGGTCCAGCGCAGCGACGGCGTCGGAGAGGTGGTGCGGCTTCGTGGCTCCCACGATGGGGGCGGTGACCGCCTTCCGCTGCAACACCCAGGCAAGCGCAACCTGGGCGGCAGACACGCCGCGTTCGGCGGCGACAGTGGCCACTGCATCCACGATCTGGCGGTTCGAGTCCTCGTGGTAGAGCCTCGCGAGCAGCGGGTCGCTGCCGGTGCGCGAGGTCTCGCTGCCCCAGGACCGGGTCAGGCTGCCACGGGCAAGCGGGCTCCACGGAATGACGCCGACACCCTGGTCGAGGCAGAAGGGATGCATCTCCCGCTCCTCCTCGCGCTGCAGCAGGTTGTACTGGTCCTGCATCGAGATGAATCGCGTCCAGCCGTTCAGATCGGCGGCGTACTGCGCCTGCGCGAACTGCCAGGCCCACATCGAGGAGGCGCCGACGTAGCGGGCCTTGCCCGCGCGCACGATGTCATTCAGGGTCTCCATCGTCTCCTCGATGGGCACCTCGGGATCCCAGCGATGGATCTGGTAGAGGTCGACGTAGTCGGTGCCGAGCCGGCGCAGGCTGTCGTCGATCGCGGTCAGGATGGCGGCCCGGCTGAGTCCGCCGCCCTTGGGCCCCTCGAACATCCGCCCGTGCACCTTCGTCGCGATGACGACCTGCTCGCGCGTCGAGAACTCCCGGAGCAGCTGGCCGGTGATCTCCTCGCTGGAGCCGAGCGAGTACACGTTCGCCGTGTCGAAGGTGGTGATCCCCGCCTCGATCGCCTGCCGGAAGAAGGGCCTGCTCTCGTCCAGCCCCATGCTCCAGGCGTGGTTTCCGCGGCCGGACTCGCCGTAGCTCATGCAGCCGAGGATGATGCGCGAGACCTCGAGTCCGCTGGTGCCAAGACGAACAGTTTCCATGCCTCGACGGTACTCCGCTCGCGCGGGGTCGAGGCGCGGCCCTTCATGTCACCGTCGCCACCGAATTGCCGAAAACAGCTAGTTCGCAAGGTCGGTGACTAGTGGATTTTGGCAAGTGAGCGGCGTGCGGCGTGCGAGGCGGGCGCCGGGCATACGCAGCACGGTCCGAAGCTTTCGCGATTGAATGAGGGAGTGCAGCCGACCAACGCAGCCCAGCACGCCGACGCTCTCGCCGATCGCGTCCCGCTATCCGACCGGGTGCGGGAGGGGATCTGGTCGATCCCGCTGCCGATGGAGCAGCCAGGCAACCCCTTCTCGCTGTGCTACGTGATCGCCGACTCCGAGGACTCCCTGCACGTCATCGACACCGGATACGACACCGACGAGAACTGGGAACTGCTGCGGGCGGGGCTCGCCGGGTTCGGTCGCTCCGTCGATGAGGTCGCCTCCGTGTTCGTCACCCACCTGCACCCCGACCACCTGGGCCTGACCGAACGACTGCGGGTGGCATCCGGAGCCCGGATCGGGATGCTGCGGCGCGAGCGCGACGCGGTGCAGACCGTGGCGAAGCACGGCATCGTGGTCACCGATGAGCAGCTGGGCGGGTGGGGGGTTCCGGAGGAGCGTCGCGCCGAGATGATCGGCCCGCTCGGACGCGCCCTCGTTGCACGCGACGCACCGCAGGTGGATCGGGTATTCGAGAGCGGGGACACCCTCGACGTTCCGGGTCGCACGCTCACCGTGCTGGCGACACCCGGCCACACGGCCGGTTCGGCCTGCGTTCTGGATGCGGACGCCGGGCTGATCTACACCGGCGACACGGT
>JALYHS010000254.1 GCA_030776385.1 Actinomycetota bacterium | reverse complement strand
GTCGCGGTCCGAGCCGAGCGACTGAGGACCTTCTTCGACCTCACCGGTCTTGTGGTTGTACCACCACTCCGTCATGCCGTCAGCCTAAACCCCGACCTTCTAGAATCGGGACATGTCCAGGGATGCGCAGGGTCACCTCCTCCCCGGGCGCATCTCCCCCACGCGACAGGTGCCCGCGAGCATCCCGCGGCCCGAGTACGTGGGCAAGGCAGGTCCCCGGCAGTACAACGGCGACGACGTCTACGACCCCGACGAGGTCGAGCGGATTCGCACCAGCGGCAGGTTCGCCGCGCAGGCTCTCGAGGCGGTCGGCGCCGCCATCCGGCCCGGGGTCACCACCGACGAACTGGATGCGATTGGGCACGACTTCCTCATCCGACACGACGCGTACCCCTCGACGCTGGGCTACCGCGGGTACCGCAAGTCGCTCTGCACCTCGATCAATGAGGTGATCTGCCACGGCATCCCGGATGACACGGTGCTACTCGACGGCGACCTCATCAACATCGACATCACCGCCTTCCACGACGGGATGCACGGCGACCTCAACGCCACCTTCGCGGTCGGCGAGCTGAGCCTCGACGCCGCCGACCTCGTCACCCGCACCCAGGAGGCGCTGAATCGCGGCATCAAGGCGGTGGCGCCGGGTCGCGAGATCAACGTCATCGGTCGCGCGATCGAGAGTTATGCGAAGCGCTTCGGGTATGGCGTCGTCAAGGACTACACCGGCCACGGCGTGGGAGCCGCGTTCCACTCCGGGCTGGTGATCCCGCACTACGACGCCTCCCCGGGGTACGACACCGTGATGGAGCCCGGCATGGTGTTCACCATCGAACCGATGCTCACCCTCGGCACTCTCGAGCATCCGGGAACGAGCGCCTGGGATGAGTGGTCAGACGGGTGGACCGTCGTCACCCGCGACCTCAGCCTCACCGCCCAGTTCGAGCACACCCTCGTCGTCACCGAGCGCGGCGCGGACATCCTCACGCTTCCCTAGCCCCACCCCTCTCCGGCACCACCGAAAGGACCCAAGTGAGCACCCACCCAGTGAGCACCCACGCGATCGGCATCGACATCGGCGGCACCGGTATCAAGGGGGCCATCGTCGACCTGGCGGCAGGCGAACTCGTCACCGAGCGTTTCAAGGTACCGACCCCTGAGGGAGGCAAACCCGACGACATCGTCGCCGCGGTGGTGAAGATGATCGACGGGATGGGCAAGGCCGCCGACGGTCTCGCGGTGGGCATCTGCTTCCCCGCCGTGGTCATCCATGGGCGCACCATGTCGGCCGCGAACGTCTCGAAGAAGTGGATCGGGCTCGAGGCCGAGAAGCTGTTCGAGAAGAGCCTCAAGCGCGACATCACCTTCGTCAACGACGCGGATGCCGCAGGCGTCGCCGAGGTCCGTTACGGCGCCGCGAAGGGCAAGAAGGGTCTCGTAATCCTCACCACCCTCGGCACGGGCATCGGAAGCGCGATCATCTTCGACGAGGTGCTGGTGCCCAACTCCGAGCTCGGCCACCTGGAGGTCGACGGCAACGACGCCGAGAGCAGAGCCGCCTATTCGGCGAAAGAGCGCGACGGCCTCGACTGGGAGCAGTGGACCAAGCGCCTGCAGCGCTACTACGACGTGGTCGACGCGCTGTTCTCCCCCGACCTGATCGTGGTGGGAGGGGGCGTCTCGAAGAACGCGGACCAGTTCCTTCCATTGCTGAAACTTCGGCCCGAGATCCTGCCCGCGGCCCTGCGTAACAACGCCGGGATCATGGGAGCCGCCTCGATGGCCACGCCCTCGCGTTAGGGAAGCTGGCGGAAGCGTTAGGGAGTCGTTAGGCCCGGCGCACCCCCGCCCGATCGGGCGTTGACTCCATCCGTGGCATTTGCCGCAGCGCCCTGCGCGCCTTCAATCGGATGGAGTAAATCCCGATGCTCGACATCGTCTTTGTCGCAGCGATCCTCGTACTCGCGGCCGTCGTCGTCCTTGTGGCGAGGGGGGTCGAGAAGCTGTGATCGTGTTCTCGATTATTGCCGGGACCCTCGCGGTCGCCGCGATCGGCTACGTGATCGTGGCCCTGGTCCGCCCGGAGAAGTTCTGATGACGCCGGTCGCAACCGAGTGGATGCTCTTCGCCGGCCAGCTGGCGACACTGATCGTTCTTCTGGGTCTCAGCCACGTCTTCCTCGGGGACTACATGGCGCGGGTCTACACGGGCACGAAACACCTCAAGGTCGAGCGCGGCTTCTATCGCCTGATCGGAGCCAGCGGCGACAGCGTGCAGAGCTGGGGCGCGTACCTGCGCTCCGTGCTCGCGTTCTCGGTCGTGGGCGTGCTGGTCGTCTACCTCTTCCAGCGCCTGCAGACGGTTCTTCCGCTCTCGCTCGGACTCCCCCAGCCCAGTGAGGCGCTGTCGTTCAACACCGCGATCTCCTTCGTCACCAACACGAACTGGCAGTCGTACTCCCCCGACGTGACCCTGGGCTACACCGTGCAGCTGGTCGCCCTGACCGTGCAGAACTTCGTGTCCGCGGCGGTCGGCATCGCGGTGGCGATCGCCCTGGTGCGCGGCTTCATGTACCGCCGCACCGGCACGATCGGCAATTTCTGGGTTGACCTGACGCGCGGCGTGCTGCGCATTCTGCTGCCCATCTCGGTGATCGCGGCCGTGATCCTGATCGCCGGTGGCGTCATCCAGAACTTCGCGGGCTTCCAGCACGTGACGACGATCACGGGCTCGGCGGCGTCGATCCCCGGTGGACCTGTCGCCTCGCAGGAGGCGATCAAGGAGCTCGGCACCAACGGCGGCGGCTTCTTCAACGCCAACTCGGCGCATCCGTTCGAGAACCCGACGGCCTGGACGAGCCTCTTCGAGATCTTCCTGTTCCTGCTGATCCCGTTCTCCCTTCCTCGCACCTTTGGTCGGATGGTGGGCGATCGCCGGCAGGGCGTCGCGATCGTGGCGACGATGGGAATCTTCTGGCTCGTCTCCAACGTGCTTCTCGCCTGGGCGGAGTTGAGTGCCGCAGGCACCGCTCCCGGTCTCGCCGGAGGCTCGATGGAGGGCAAGGAAGATCGCTTCGGGATCGTCGCCTCGACGATCTTCGGATCGTCCACCACGCTCACCTCGACCGGCGCGGTCAACTCGATGCACGACAGCTACACGGCCCTCGGCGGTGCGGTGACCCTCTCGGACATGATGCTCGGCGAGGTCGCACCCGGTGGCGTCGGAGCCGGGATGTACGGCATTCTGATGCTCGCGGTGATCGCCGTGTTCGTCGCAGGCCTAATGGTCGGGCGCACCCCCGAGTACCTCGGCAAGAAGATCGGACCGCGGGAGATGAAGCTCGCGAGCCTCTACATCCTGACCACGCCGACGCTGGTTCTGCTCGGAACCGGGCTGAGCTTCGCGATCCCGGCGGTGCGAGCGGATGTCGAGAAGACATCCATCTTCAACCCGGGACTGCACGGCTTCAGTGAGGTGCTGTACGCCTTCACCTCGGCGGCGAACAACAACGGATCCGCTTTCGCGGGGCTCACGGCAAACACCGTGTGGCTGAACACTGCGCTCGGGGTGGTCATGTTCCTCGGACGGTTCGTCCCGATCGTCTTCGTGCTCGCTCTCGCCGGTTCGCTTGCCCAGCAGGACAAGGTGCCGGTCACCGCCGGAACGCTTCCCACGCATCGCGCGCAGTTCGTCGGACTGCTGATCGGCACCACCGTGCTTGTCTCCGCACTCACCTATTTCCCCGTTCTCGCGCTGGGTCCCCTGGCGGAAGGGCTGAAGTAACACCATGTCCACTCTCACACCCACTCAGGCACCGTCTCCGGCGCCCGCTCCTCACGAGTCACGCTCCTCCGGTGCCCTGACGCCGAAGCTGCTGCTCGAGGCGCTGCCGGGAACCGTCCGCAAGCTCGACCCGCGTTTCATGTGGCGCAACCCGGTCATGTTCGTCGTCGAGATCGGTGCCGCGCTCACGACCGCGTTCGCCATTGCCGAGCCCTTCCTCGGCACCGAGAAGACCAGCGCAGGCACGCTACCCGCCAGTTTCAGCGCGGGCATCGCGATCTGGCTCTGGATCACGGTGCTGTTCGCCAACCTGGCCGAGGCCGTCGCCGAGGGCCGTGGCAAGGCGCAGGCCGCCTCGCTGCGCGCCACTCGCACCACGACCCTCGCCCATGGCGTCACCGGCTACGACGCGAAGACGGATCCGGATGCGCTCGCCGCGACCATCGTGGACGTCGCCTCCGCCGACCTGAAACTCGGCGACGTGGTCGTCGTCTCGGCCGGTGAGGTGGTTCCCGGCGACGGCGACATCATCGCTGGAATCGCAAGCGTCGACGAGTCGGCGATCACCGGAGAATCCGCTCCGGTGGTGCGCGAGCACGGCGGCGACCGCTCGGCGGTCACCGGCGGAACCCGCGTGCTCAGCGACCGGATCGTGGTGCAGATCACGAGCAAGCCGGGCGAAACTTTCGTCGACCGGATGATCCGCCTTGTCGAGGGGGCGTCGCGTCAGAAGACGCCCAACGAGATCGCCCTGAACATCCTGCTCGCGAGCCTGACGATCATCTTCCTGGTCGTCGTGCTGACCCTCAACCCGATGGCCTCCTACGCCGGCGGGGCGACGACACTCGTCATCCTGGTTGCTCTGCTTGTCTGCCTGATCCCGACCACGATCGGCGCCCTGCTGAGCGCCATCGGCATCGCGGGCATGGACCGGCTCGTTCAGCGCAACGTTCTGGCGATGTCGGGTCGCGCGGTGGAAGCCGCCGGTGACGTCACCACCCTGCTGCTCGACAAGACCGGAACGATCACATACGGCAACCGACAGGCGACCGAGTTCGTGGCGGTGGGTTCCATCAGCGGCGCCGAGCTCAGCGATACGGCGCGGCTCTCCTCCCTGGCCGACCCGACTCCCGAGGGCACGTCCGTCGTGGTGCTCGCCGGGGGACCCGTCCCCATCCCGTCCGGCGCGGAGTTCGTCCCGTTCACCGCCCAGACACGGATGAGCGGGCTCGACCTCGCCGACGGCACGCAGATCCGAAAAGGTGCCGGATCGATGGTCGCCGCGTGGGTGGGCACGGTTCCCGCCTCGGTGCAGACCGAGTTGGACGACGTCGTCACGCGGATCTCCCAGTCGGGCGGGACCCCGCTTGTGGTCGCCCGCAAGACCGCGGACGGTACCGGAAGCGTGCTGGGCGTCATCCACCTCAAGGACGTCGTCAAGGACGGCCTCAAGGAGCGCTTCGCCGAGCTCCGCGCGATGGGCATCCGCACCGTGATGATCACGGGCGACAATCCGCTCACGGCCGCCGCCATCGCCGCCGAGGCCGGGGTGGACGACTTCCTCGCGGAGGCGACGCCGGAGGCGAAGCTCAAGCTGATCCGGGAAAGCCAGGCCGGCGGGCGAATGGTCGCCATGACCGGCGACGGCACCAACGACGCTCCGGCCCTCGCCCAGGC
>JALYHS010000253.1 GCA_030776385.1 Actinomycetota bacterium | reverse complement strand
GGGCAGGACGCACCCACGGCATGATCCGCACGATGGTGCGGAACGTGCTCGCGTGCGCGGGTCTCCCCGCCGCGGCCGTTGGCTTCGGCGTCGGGGAGGGGCTGCTGGCTGGGGTGGTGTGAGACATGACTCTTCCGGAGTCGGCGGACGCGCGCGAACACGCGATCCTGGATGGTGGTGCGGTGGAGGATGCTGCGGCCGGAAGTGCACTCCGTCGGCCGCCGAGATGCGGGCGGGCGATGCCGCTACGGTCGGGCGGTGCGGGCCCGAGACGGAGTGACCGGCCCGATGGCGCGGAACAGCGGTGTGGTCATCCGCGTGTTTCCGTACGTCTTCATGGCAGCCTCCCCGAGGTGTTTCGCGATGCTGCGGCGAGCGCGACGCAGCCCTCCAGACTATGCCGGGTCGTTCCGCGGGGCAAGTACCGGTGGGGTAACGCTCGCGGCGTGCGCCGCGGGAGCGGCGGCGCACATGGATTCAGTGGAAGAAGTGCCGCTCTCCGGTGAAGTACATCGTCACGCCCAGCTCGCGAGCGGCGGCGATCACATCCTCGTCGCGGATCGACCCGCCGGGCTGCACGATCGCGGTGACCCCGGCATCCATCAGGATGCGCGCCCCGTCGTCGAAGGGGAAGAACGCGTCCGACGCCGCGACACTGCCCGCGGCGCGCTCGCCCGCACGTTCGACGGCGAGCCTGCAGGAGTCGACGCGGTTAACCTGGCCCATTCCAACGCCGACGGATGCACCGTCTTTTGCGAGCAGGATCGCGTTGGACTTCACGGCGCGGCAGGATATCCAGGCGAACTGCAGATCGGCGAGGGAGGCTGCATCCGCGGGCTCTCCGGCGACCAGCTTCCACTGCAGGGCGGGCTCGAAGCGCGTGTCGGCCTCCTGCGCCAACATGCCGCCCGAGATCTGCCGGAGCTCGAAGTCGCCCCGCGCGTAGTCGGCGGGCAGCTCGAGCAGGCGCAGGTTCTTCTTCACCTGCAGGATCGCGAGTGCCTCCGGCTCGAATCCCGGGGCGATGACCACCTCCGTGAAGATCGGCGCGATCGACTCGGCTGCCTCCTTCGTGATGACGCGGTTCGCCGCGATCACTCCGCCGTACGCCGAGACGGGGTCGCAGGCGTGCGCGGCGGCGTGGGCCGCGGCGATCGTGTCGGCCGTGGCGATGCCGCACGGGTTGGCGTGTTTGATGATCGCCACCGTCGGGGTCGGGTGGTCGTACGCGGCCCGCAGGGCGGCATCCGCGTCGACGTAGTTGTTGTAGGACATCTCCTTGCCGCCCAGCTGCGTCGCTTGGGCGATGCCCGCCGCGCCCGTGATTCCGGCGCCGGCGGTCGCGTACATGGCAGCGCGCTGGTGGGAGTTCTCGCCGTAGCGGAGCGAGGTGACGCGGTCCCAAGTGGCGCCGAGCCAGCCCGGAAAACCGGATCCCTCATCGTCGGGGGCGAGCACCGCCCCGAGCCAGGAAGCGACCGCGACGTCGTATCGCGCGGTGTGGCGGAAGGCCTGGAGCGCGAGCTCGCGGCGGTGCAACAGGGTGGTCCCGCCGGCGGCGAGCGCGTCGATGATGTCCGCGTATCCGGCCGGGCTGGTGACCACTGCGACGTTGGCGTGGTTCTTCGCGGCGGCGCGCACCATCGCCGGACCGCCGATGTCGATCTGCTCGACCACGGCATCCGGTTCCGCGCCCGAGGCGACGGTCTCGGCGAAGGGGTAGAGGTTGCTGACAAGCAGCTCGAAGGGCGCGATTCCCTGCGCGTCGAGTTCTCGCTCGTGGGATTCGAGGCGCAGGTCGGCGAGCAGGCCGGAGTGGACGATCGGATGCAGCGTCCGCACGCGTCCGTCGAGAGACTCCGGGTACCCGGTCAGTTCGCCGACCTGGATCACGGGGAAGCCGGCTTCGGCGATGGCTTTGCTGGTCGAACCGGTCGAGACCATCTCGACCCCGGCTGCGCTCAGGGCCGCGGCCAGCTCGACGAGCCCGGTCTTGTCGCTCACCGACACGAGAGCACGGCGAATCGGAACGAGATCGCGCGGGCGATACGCGGTCGGATCGATGGTGGGACCGGACATGGGCGGCTCCTTCTGGGTAGGACCGGGCTGAATCCCGGAATACGCGGGAAAGTCCGGATCAGCCCAGGCGAACGGCCAAAACGATCGGCTCTTTCGAGCCACGCCGCTCCCCGATGGTCACCCATCCGAACGC
>JALYHS010000252.1 GCA_030776385.1 Actinomycetota bacterium | reverse complement strand
CCATGAGAGCCAGCGGAAGAAGCGACACCAGAGTCGCCCCGACGTTGTGTACCGGAAGGTGCGTGATCTGGTTCACACAGGCCGGTCCGATGCGACCCGCGACGCAGCCGATCGCGTGATCGACGCTCGACGGGGAGGCGGTGGAGATCGCGACGCCGAGAGGCGAGAGGACGCCGTACCGGGTCACCGAGAGCACTGTGAGAAGCGGACCGATCGCCAAGATGACGGCGGTGATGGCCAGGAGGGTACGTGTCTCCTGACGTGACCCGCGCCAGTACGTCGGCACGGCCGCGCCGCGCCGGAAGATCCGATATGCCAGGGCACCAAGGCCGATCCCCAGGCCGACCGCCACCAGAAGGTTCAAATCAGCGGGCTGACCGGAGTAAAGAAGCAGAGCGGACGACATCGCGACCAGGATCGTGCGGAACCGTCGACGCCACAAGGGGCTCGCCCACGCACTGGCCCACGCCAGCGTTCCCGCGATCGGCGTCAGAGGATCGAGCGTCACCACCCCATGAACGGAGGTCGACCAGTACTCGCCCAGCTGCATGCCAACCACAACGAGACCGACGCCGAGCGCTGACGCCAGCAAACCAGTGATCACGAACGCGATCGCGGTGCGCGCCGAGCCCATCAATCGTTCGGCAGTGCCGACCGCCGCGATCGCCGCGATCACGGCGACAACGAGTTGCACGACGGTGCCGGCATCCACCAGGGACGTGATGAGCCCCCACCATTGGTGACGCTGCAGCGTTCCGGGATCGATCCCGGATACCGAGGGAGCGAAGAATCCGTGCCGACCGGTTCCGAGCGCTACGATCCACACCGCGAGAAGCACGACCACCACGCTGACGGTGACCGGCCGAGAGCGGAGCATTGCCCCGGCTCGACGGACGCGTTTGCGCGCCTCCGAGTGGGGATGGCCCGCTACCGCTGTTGCACTGGTCACGAGAGGCCCTCCAGGCCGAGCTGCCGATGAATCGAGTCTGCGACATCGACCGGGGTAGCGGGCCGACCTGAGGTCAGCGCAAGGTGGGCCAGTCTGGGGTCCACGTCAATGCCTCCGTCGGTGCAGGCTAAATGAGCTTGTCGAGAGCTACTCATGAAGCGGCTTCGAGCCCGAGTTGATGGTAGACCGTTCCGAGCGAATTGCGGAGCACCCATTGCACTGTGTGCCAGTCGTGTCCGGTCCCCGGAGAGATCGCCTCGGTGGCGTGGATCCCAGCGCTCGCCGCCGCTGCCGTCATCTGCGCCGCAACGGGCCCGTACCGCGAGTCGAGCTGGCCCACGCCGAACACCGCGACCATCTTGCGGTACGGAGCATTCCGCGCGAGCACGGTTGTGGGGAGCGCCGCGCGATACGCCGCGATGTCCCCTCCGAAACCGAGTGAGACGGTCTGCGTCTTTCCGCCGTTCTTCGGGGCGATTTGGCCCGAGATGTCGACGATCGCCGAAAACAGCTCCGGGTGCGCCGCGCCCAGCTGGATCGAGCAGGTGCCGCCCTGCGAGAAGCCGCCGATCGCCCAGGCGCCGGGGCTGGTCTGCACGGTGAAATGCGACCGGATCCAGTTCGGCACATCGACAGTCAGGTAGCTCGCCGAGGCGCCGAGACTTCCGTCGACGCACATCGGGTTCCGGCTGGGTGCCCCGAGCTGATCGGGCGCGACGACGATGGGTGCGAGTCCGTTGTGCGCTGCGGCGAAGTCGTCGAAGATCGTAGCGATCTGACCCGAGGAGATCACGTTTGACGGCGAGCCGGGCTGCCCGGACAGCATGATGAGGACTGGCAGCGCGACCGGATGCGGAACGAGTGCCGCGGGCGGTAGGTAGACGTACGCTCCGCGGGCCGGGAACTGCGACACCGTGGAGGGGATGGTCACGGTCCCCACGAGCCCGTGGCTTGGCATCCCGATCGCGACCGCGTCCTTCCACAGGGGGCGCGCAGTCGTCGTCGACGACGCCGGCGAGGCGTAGCCAGGTGCGGCCGCCTGCTGCTGCGCCAGCACCGTGGCCGGGACTGGCGGGGCGATCGACGCATCGCTGAGGGAGCCGATTGTCGTGTACTGGCCGAAGTCGGCGTTGACGCCGAGAGTCCCCGCGAGCAGCGCGGTCACGGCTGCCGCGACGGCGACGGATCGCACCAGTCGACGCGAAACGTCGACGTGAGGTTCGCGCCCTGCGCCACGCATCCCGATGAAGGCCGAGACGGCGACGCCGACCACCGCGAATGCGCCAGTGACCCACGTCCGTGAGATCGGGGTGAGCGAAACGTCGAAGAGGTTGAGCTGGTCCGAGAGCAGCCAGCACAGGAAGAGGCCCAGCGCCGCGCCGACGACCGTGCCGGCAATCACGAGGATGCCGCGGAACCTCCGACTACGCCGGAGCCGCGGCGCTCGCGAGCTGCCCGAAGATCCCGCGAGCCTCGACCGAGCGGGCACCAGAAGGCCGGTCACCGCGAGGAGCGTCAGAACGATCGCAGCGAGATCGACGACGAACGGAAGCCAGCCGCCGATCAGCCGGATGCTGGCGATCGCTGAGTTCATGAACTTCCTCCTGTCGCCGTCGTCTGATGGTGCGGCTGGATCGGGTGGGTGTGGTGGGACAGGTGCTCGGTGGTGCTGGCTCGTGTTAAGTGGTTACTGCAGGCTCGAAGTCGTGGGTGAGCAGGTCTCAGTATGGGGAACGGACCTTCCGCCGAGCAGAGGAACGCGCCGTTCTGCCCTGAGCCTTCTCACACGGAATGCTGTGAGGGCTCCTTGGATCAACGGAACGCCCGCGCGTACCACTTCGGTCAGAAGCCCAGCCGTCCCAGCTGCTTCGCGTCGCGCTGCCATTCCTTGGCGACTTTCACCCGCATCGAGAGGAACACCTGCTTGCCGACGAGCGGCTCGATCGACGCGCGAGCCCGAGCTCCGACCTCCTGCAAGCGCTCTCCCTTGTGACCGATGATGATGCCCTTCTGACTGTCGCGCTCGACCCAGAGGTTGGCGTAGACCTCGAGCAACTCCTTGTCATCGCGCTCGACCATGTCGTCGATGGTCACCGCGAGGGAGTGCGGCAACTCGTCGCTCACTCCCTCGAGGGCCGCCTCGCGCACCAACTCGGCAATCCGGTGCTCGAGTGTCTCGTCGGTGACCGCGTCGTCGCCGTACAGCGCCGGCCCTTTCGGCAGCATCGATACCAACTGGGTCAGCAGCACGTCGAGCTGGACTCGGCTGGAAGGATTCGTCTGCACAGTTGAGACGGGGATGATCGCCTCCCAGTTGCGCAACTCGCTGATCGCCAGCAACTGCTCGGCCACCGACGTGCGCGAGGTGGCGTCGATCTTGGTCACGATGGCGACCTTCTTGGCGCGAGGGAAGGCATCCAGTTGCTCGTTGATGAAACGGTCACCCGGGCCGATCTTCTCGTTCGCGGGCAGACAGAATCCGATGACATCGACGTCGCCGAGCGTCGCCTTCACGACACTGTTCAGGCGCTCGCCGAGCAGGGTGCGCGGGCGGTGCATCCCCGGGGTGTCGACGATGATCAACTGCCCGTCGACGGTGTGCACGATGCCGCGGATCGCGTTGCGCGTGGTCTGCGGTTTCGAGGAGGTGATCGCGACCTTCTCGCCGACGAGCGCATTGGTCAGCGTCGATTTGCCCACGTTGGGGCGGCCGACGAACGAGACGAAGCCCGAGCGGAATGGCTGTTTCATGGGGTGGGGCTCTTCTCGTCGAAATTCTTCGAATCTGGCTGCTTCGAATCTGGCTTCTTCGCGAACGCGAGCTGGGCGTCGATGAGAGCCTGCTTCCGTTCGACCAGCACAGTGGTGAGGTGTTTGCGGCGCCCCTCGGTGCGCTCGGCCGTGAGTACCAACCCCGAGATGGTCGCTTGGGAGCCGGTGACCGGCAGCCTCCCGAGTGCCTTCGTCAGCAGACCTCCGACCGAGTCCACGTCGTCGTCGTCGAGCTCGATGCCGAACAGGTCGCCGAGCTCGTCCGTGGGAAGCCGGGCACTCACCCGGTACTTCCCCTCGGCCAGAAGCGTGACCTCGGTGACATCGCGGTCGTACTCGTCGGAGATGTCTCCGACCAGTTCCTCGATGAGATCCTCGAGCGTCACCAGCCCCGCTATCCCGCCGTACTCGTCGACGACCATGGCGAGGTGATTCGACTCCACCTGCATCTGCCGGAGCGTCTCATCCGCCTTCTTCGACTCCGGGATGAAGAGGGCGGGCCGCGCGAGCTTCTTCACCTTGGTCTTCGCGGCATCCTGCGGCTGCTCGTGCGTCAGACGCGCCACATCGCGCAGGTAGAGCACGCCCACCACCTCGTCCGCGTCCTTGCCGACCACCGGCATCCGGGAGACACCCGTCGACAGGAACTGCCCCATTGCCGCGCCCACCTTCGCGTCATGGTCGACCGTGATCATGTCGGTGCGCGGGATCATCACCTCGCGCACGACTGTGTCATTGAACTCGAAGATCGAGTGGATGAGCTCGCGGTCGTCCTCCTCGAGCACGTCGAGTTCGGTGGCCTCGTCGACCATGCTCAGCAGCTGCTCTTCGCTCGAGAATGAGACCGCAGCGGGGCGCCCGGGCGTGACCCGGTTACCGAGCGCGACCAGCCCGTCGGCAAGCGGCCCGAGCAGGACACGGACGAAACGCAGCACGGGTGCGGCGAACACGATGATGCCCTTCGCGTGAGCCCGTCCGACCGAGCGAGGACTCGAGCCCACGAGCACGAAGGAGGTCGCGGTCATTACGAGAGCGCTGCACAGCAACACCACCCACCACCGGTCGAACACCGAGGCGAAGGCGAGCGTGATCAGCACCGCGGCGGCGGTCTCGGACACCACGCGCATGAAGTTGAGGGCATTGACGTAGCGACCGAGGTCCGAGGAGAGCGAGAGCAGGGACGCCTTCACGCGCGGATGATGCGCGGCAAGGTCGATGAGGTCGGCACGGCTGAGCACCGAGAGTGCCGCATCCGCTGCCGCAAGGAGGCCACCGAACGCGACAAGCAGCACGGCGATGGCGACGAAGACGCCGATCATCGAGTGCCTGCAGCCGTCATTCGGCGCAACATCGGCGGTCTACCGTCGTCGCTCGGCGAGCGTGAAGCCGACCAGGATGTCGCGCTGGATGCCGAACATCTCCTTCTCGTCTTCTGGCTCCGCGTGGTCGAAGCCGAGAAGGTGCAGCAAACCGTGCGCGGTCAGCAGCAGCAGCTCGTCGAGCGTCGAATGACCGGCGGTCTCCGCCTGGGCGATGGCGACCTGCGGGCAGAGCACGATGTCGCCGAGCAGCCCGGCGGGAGTGATGTCGTCCTCGCTGCCGGGGCGCAACTCGTCCATCGGGAAGCTGAGCACGTCGGTCGGGCCCGGCTCGTCCATCCACTGCACGTGGAGTTGCTCCATGGCTGCTTCGTCGACGAGCAGGATCGCCAACTCGGCGTCCGCGTGCACGTGCAGGAAGTCGAGCTCGAAGGCGACAAGGCGCAGGAGAGCGCTCTCGTCGATCGAGATGCCCGACTCGTTATTGATCTCGATACTCATGCGCTCACCGCCCTCAGCCGCGCCATCCACGCTTGGGGCGCTCCGTGCTCGGCGGGCGACGGTCCTGCGGGTTGTGACCGCGTCGCTCCGAGCGGTTCACGCCATCCGTGTCCGCCTGGGTGCGTTCGTACTGCCGCAGCTGCCGCTCGGCATCATACGTCGTGTACGCGTCGACGATGCGGCCGACGAGGGTGTGACGCACCACATCCTCGCTGGTCAGCAGCGCGAAATGGATGTCGGGGATCTCGGCGAGCACGTGACGCACCAGCTGAAGCCCGCTGGCCCCGCCCGGCAGGTCGATCTGGGTGACATCGCCCGTGATGACCATCCGGGTGCCGAACCCGAGCCGCGTCAGGAACATCTTCATCTGCTCGGGGGTGGTGTTCTGCGCCTCGTCCAGCACGACGAAGGCGTTGTTGAGCGTGCGCCCGCGCATGTAGGCGAGCGGGGCGACCTCGATCGTGCCCGCGGCCAGGAGCTTCGGGACCATCTCGGGATCCATCATCTCGTTGAGCGCGTCGTAGAGCGGTCGCAGATAGGGGTCGATCTTGTCGGTCAGGGTACCGGGAAGGAATCCGAGCCGCTCGCCCGCCTCGACGGCCGGACGAGTCAGGATGATGCGGTCGACCTCCTTGCGCTGCAGCGCCTGCACGGCCTTCGCCATCGCGAGGTACGTCTTCCCGGTACCGGCCGGACCAATCCCGAAGGTGATCGTATTGAGGTCGATCGCGTCGACGTAGGCCTTCTGGCCGAGCGTCTTAGGCCGGATGCTCTTGCCCTTGCTGGTAAGGATCGCCTGGCTGAGCAGCTCGGCAGGGCTACCCTCGTTGCGGTCCAGGATACGCGCGGAGGTGGTTACGTCGCTCTGGCCGAGGTCGGCGCCGTTGCGCACCAGGAGGATCAGCTCCTGCACGAGGCGTTCGGCAGCGTGCACCTGCTCGGCCGGTCCGTCGAGGGTCACCTGATTGCCCCGGACCAACAGGATGACGTCGGGGTACTGGCGCTCGATCGTGGTCAGGAGCCGGTCCTGAGGTCCGAGCAGCCGCACCATGGCCACACCGTCCACCTGGAAC